>JANMBZ010000208.1:0-12767 GCA_031360765.1 Chitinophagaceae bacterium | reverse complement strand
CGCAATGCAGCCAACGCTTCGTGAAAAAGTTTCTTTTTGAAACTTAACTTTTTCACGCCTAACGCTTCTGGCTAACCTATATTAACATAACGCATAATTATACGCAACTTTTTGTTGTTCTAATTATTGTTTTTTTTCTATCGAAAAAGTGGGCTGTCTTTTGTTGCGATTTTTTGCCGACCAGTTCGCCTTACGGCGGAACGGCAAAAAATCGCAACAAAAGACAGCTTTGTAACAAAAAGTTACGTATAATTGCCATTATGTGTAAATAGGCGCACAAAGGCCCGGAGTTTGTGAACGACCTTAATTGTTTTTTTGCCAACGCCACCACAGAGCGAAGATCGAAATTTTAGATTATGGAGAATATTGAAACTATTTCCTCTTTCACAGAAGAATTTGAAGACGTTACAATTCACGTTCGTCAAATATTAGTAACCAGGTTAAATTCATTGAACAAGCAATTGTATAAAGGGTTTTCAAACCCAGTAGTTATTCCTAACATTTCGGTAAATGAATTGGAAAACAGTAAAAACTTGACTGGTGAAATATACTCTACTTTTATAGATATAAACGAAGGTTCCAATTCGGCATTATCTATAATATTCAAATTGTCGGCAGATGCGCCGACTAATTTAGAAATAAGTTCACTTTATTCTAAAATAATTCGATACTTATTCGTGTGGACAGAAAGATATGTAAAAGAAAAAGGTGTAAGTGGGTTTACTCTTCCGCCATTTGAGGAACCGGATAATCATAAATAAATTGAGATGTCTTAAAACACCATATAGGAAGACCTTTCTTTTTTGCTATCTCAATAATATTTTTACCTGACATATCAAAACCATCTTCCGTTTCTTCTGCTCCATCCAGCAAATCATCTAAAAAAGAACATCCTGTATTTGGCTTAGTTGACATAAAATTCGTTTATACGTGTTTTACCAACAATTGCGATTACGCTTTACTGTTTTTTTTCGCTTTAAGGCGAAATGCTCCGCAGCTTTAAAAACAATTAAGGTCGCTCACAATCACTGCTGCTCCTACGCAATGCAGCCAACGCTTCGTGAAAAAGTTTCTTTTTGAAACTTAACTTTTTCACGCCTAACGCTTCTGGCTAACCTATATTAACATAACGCATAATTATAGGCTAATCGCAGTTTATTATCTAACTGAAAATCAATCTATTAAATCAAGTTACCAGATAATACACTCATTTAATACTGAAATATGTTCTCTAAAATTGGTACACTATAAGTAACTAAATTTTCTTTTTTTATTTATTTAGATTACGGCTTACCAGTTGCCAGTGCTTTTAAAAAATCAATAGCCTGGTAACTCATTTTACTGGCTGTTAGTTTGCCATTTGCCATGTATAAAAAATGTTGACATCCATCGCCAGAATAATTAAATGTTATTTCGCCGGCTAAAATTCCTTTTTTATAAAAAAGCGCATTACCATCGTAACCACATTTAAATTGTTGGGTTTCCTCAGCGTCGGCAAAATGTATCAGATCTTTTATGGCATACTTGCTGCTGGTTTCAACCACTTTTCTTACTTCATTTGTACCTGGTTTTACAAAACTAATAGCCAGACTGTCGCTGCCCTGTAGCTGGTTAACTATTGGCGACTGGCCGCAGGAAATAAGAAACAGTGCAAACATAAAAAATAACAAAATCTTCATAGCAAAAGGCTTTACCGCAAGATAATTAAAATAACTGTTAGCCTGTGGCCAGTATTACCGCTGCGCCTTGCCTCTGGGTATGGTTTCAATTAGTTTTGTACTGAGGGGCAAACCAAATTCTACCCCAATACCCAGCAGCATGCTTTGGCAAACGGGCAGGCCTGTATAATTAACCAGTTGCAGGTTAAAAAGCTGTTCGGGTATGTTTTCAACGGCCGAAAACCATTGGGTACTTATAAATGCAATAGGGTAATTTACTGCTGCTACAGCCAGGTATTTGGGATCTGCGGAAGCGATGCGTTCAACATCGGAAATTACAGTAAGCATCACCACTAAACGAAACATGTGGTAACCAGGCGGAATTTTTAAATTAATGCCATGTACCAGTGCCGGTACCAGCAGGCTGGCACTTCCACTGCTACGCAAAACCTTGCAATCTAATGGCTGCCTGATGATGCTGCTTACAGCAAGTTCTTTATTGAGGTTAAAACCTTCCAAAAATTGCCTGGTTTGCGAAAATCGCACGGCCCTACTGCCCCATTCACTAACTGTATCCATATTTGCCAAAGCACGGGTAAATTTATTGATATAGCCAACTGATGTGCCTGTAATATGATTTACCGGGTTAAATGCTATACGCAATGCTTTGCCAGCAACGGCAGCACCACCAAACTCTGCATTATTGCGCCGGGTATTAATAAAAGCAGGGTGATGTTTTATTTTATTTTTTGAAGCACCGCCCTTGGTACGCAGCACTGTTTCGCCTTTACCTTTTATTTTATATGCCGAAATATTACCCAGCTTACCGGTGAAATCGAAGTTTCCTTTTAACCTTGCCATGTTTTATTAAGTTTTATGTTAATTGTAATAAATTTTTTAATTACAGATAATACATGTTTTAATCAGCATTGTTTAGTGGATTATGTATGAGTTATATATTTTTTATACATGGGTTATACATGGCTTATCTGCTCTAATGAACCGCTGCCTTTGTATCAGAAGATTCCTTTAAATTAGGGTTAAAATATATTGCACTGTAAAATCCCCGATTAACTTTATAAAATACAGGTTGCCAGGCTGCTTAATACTATAAATTCAAATGCATACCTGATTTGCAGCTTTTAAACGTATATTTACCAGCGTATTCCAGTTGATGAATTTTTTATAAACGTATTTTTTTAATACGAACATTAAATCTGCTAATCGATCCAAATCCCAAATAAGTGCCGAGAGAGTTCCTTTCATGTTATGGCGGCAGTTTCAATTTGTAATTTTAATTAATAAATCAATAAAAAAAAGGATTTTATACGATATTTGTTATAATGATCTTCCCGTATGATCTAATATTAAAATTTATTATGTAAATATAATTTGCTATTTGACAATTTCTATTTACCGATAGTTTTTAGAATAGCTAAAATTATTACTAAATTAATTAACAAAATTAACATTTTAATACTTTTTATTTATTATATTAGTGCTGCCGATTTACCCTCTACATAAAGTATATGTAACTGAGGGATGGCAACGCCATGTTTTTTTGTTTAAAAGTTACTCATGCAAACTCTTTTTTTAAGACCTGTAACATATTACGATAAGCCCCATATTGGCATATATTTTAAAGCCGATGCTGTTTTAAATAAGGTACTGCAAAATGATGCGGCCGCCCGGTGGAGCCGCAGTTTAAGGTGCTGGCATGTGCCTTTAAGCAGGGATTATTACATACGGGTTGCACATGCTGTTACCAACCTGGCCAATATTGATTATACTGCCCTATCGCAATACCTGCAATCGAAAAAAAAGGGCATAAACAAATCCCATTTACCGGTTACGGTAATTACCAAGCAGCCTTTACAAAAAGCAGCCATACAACAAGTTGCAGCCCCATCTGCTGCAAGCGATAAGGGTAGCCGCATTGGTAGTGTGAATGCAACAGTAATTCCCCGTATGTACCAACATTTGCAATTAAAAGCATACAGCAGCAGCACTATACGTACCTACCTGGGTGAGATGAAACATTTACTGTACATGTTGCAGGATGTGGCTGCCGATGAACTGGAGATACCCCATTTAAAAAGATACCTGCATTATTGCTACGAAAAACTTAAGCTAAGTGAAAATACTTTGCACAGCCGCATAAACGCCTTAAAATTTTACTACGAACAGGTATTGGGAAAAGAGAAATTATTCTGGGAGATACCCCGCCCCAAAAAACCTGTTAAGTTGCCCAAAGTAATAAGCGAAGAAAAAATTATAGAGGGATTACTGGCAGTTGAAAACAAAAAGCACCGGACTTTGCTGCTGCTGGCTTACAGTGCCGGATTGCGGGTAAGTGAAGTTGTGAGCCTGCAGGTTACCGACATTAACAGCGACCGTATGCAGATAAGAATAAACTGCGCAAAGGGCAAAAAAGACCGGGTGGTAACATTAAGTAAGGCACTGCTGCCGGTTTTGCGTGATTATTACAAACAATACCGGCCAAAAACCTGGTTATTTGAAGGCATAAACCACCAGGAGCATTACAGCAGCCGCAGTGCCCAGCAGATTTTTAAAACGGCCTACAAAAACCTTGGACTTCCTCCGCAATGCAGTTTTCATAGTTTAAGGCATAGTTATGCAACACATTTGCTGGAAGGCGGAACAGACATAGCGATTATACAAAAACTGTTGGGTCATAACGACATTAAAACTACTTTACGATATGCAAAAGTGAGTAATCGGGTTATAGGCAATATTGAAAGTCCGCTCGACCGGGCCATGCGAAAAAAGGGTCTTTAAACCTGCGTTTTTTGTATTGTTTTACATGATGATATTATTTATACGAAATATTAAAATTTTGGTCTCCCCTACCCGATTAATGTATAAATTTGATAAACAAACTTATATAATTGATGCAAAGATGTGTTGCGTCTATTAATGAGTTGGTGGCAATGTTCCGTCCACAGCGGGTCGGGCTGAATACCATCTTTGATCTTTATATCTTAATCTCAACAGGCTCGGCTTTGCAAAATGTAAATGAGCTACACGGCATTTTTATTTTAGTTAAGCGTGTAGCACATTTACATTTTGCGCCCACGCACCAGCAGACCTCAACCCCTGCACTTAGTCTCCAATGATTTTGTGACACCCAAAACATTGAAGCAAAAAGAGAAAAATAAAGAAGCAAAGGAAAGCCGCCTGACGGCGGCTTCGTTTGTTGTAAGTAAATTTTCACCTACGTCTACCTCACCAATATTACCGACCCATTTCCACTAACCGTTTGCCCGTTAAAAGCCACGCCCTGCCAGTGATAAACATAAGCACCGCCTGGTTGTTTAGCCCCCTTAAAAGTTCCATCCCACCCAATGTTGCTGCAGGTATTTTGCTGATACACTGTTTGCCCATACCGGTTGTAAACCCTGAAATAGGTTAGAGAACGTAAACCCGAGCAGGTAAAATTAAATTGATCGTTGCGGCTATCGCCGTTGGGCGTAAAGGCATTGGGTATGAACAGGTATTCACCGGCAGCAAATACTTTTATTATTATTGTATCACTGGCTTTGCAGCCTTGTGCAGTTGTAGCTTGTACGGTCAGCGGGTAAATACCCGGAGCAGTACTTTTAAACACGGGATTACTACTGCCTGCATTGGTCAGATTTGTAAACGGTGTCCAGCTATAAATATCAGCACCGGAAATATTTATCTGCAAAGGCTGGTTAACATTTACATTGGTATCAACGGCAGGTCTTGTAATCAACCGCACTGGTTGTACAGGAGTACTTTTGGTTATGGTTGCACTGCAGTTATTGGCCGTGGCTACATCTAACTTAATGCTGTAAATGCCAGCCGTATCAAAAATAAAAGTTGGCACTACATTATTGCTTTGCTGTGCGTTGCTAGTTTGCCAGGCGTAACTGGCAATAGTGCCTGTGCTGTTATTGCTGATTGCTATAGGTTTACCAAGGCAGGCTTCTGTAATATCAAAAGCTGCAATTGGGTAAGCATCAATGGTTATGTTTTGGCTTGTATTATCAATGCAGCTACCATTGGGGGAACTTACTTTTAACACAATGGCTTTTATGCCACTGCTGTTAAATACGAAAGCAGGTACCACATCAGTACTTGTTTGCCCATCACTGGTTGTCCATAAATACGTTACAGTGGGGTTGTTGGGAATACTGTTATTGGCAATAGTGATCGTTTTGCCTACACAATCATTATTAGCCGTAAAGATTGCCGTGGGCCGGTTATCCACCAATACCACCTGCACAACTGTATCGCTTATGCAGCCCTGGTTACTGCTAACTACCAGTTTGTAGGTATAACTGCCTGCAGGGTTGTTTTCGGTTAATGTACTGCTGTTAACAGGCAACAGCACCCCGTTTTTAAACCACCTGTAACTGCTGATGCTGGCTGCATTTACGCTTGCATTGCCCGTTAAAATATAATTAGTATTGGTGCAGGCATTGTTGTTATAGTTGATGCCTGCAACAGGTTTGTCTTTTACATCAATAGTTTGGTAAGCCGTATCGCTGGCACAACCAATGCTGCTTTGTACCATGTATTTTAAAGTGTAAGTGCCGTAATTAGTATAGCTATATGTTGTATTATTGGGGTTAAGCGTTGATGTATTTCCATCGCCATAAATAATGTAGTAATTGCTGATAACATCATTAACCACAAGAGCGGAAGCAGTAATGGCAATGCTTTTACTGCCGCAATTGTTCGTTGCATTTAAACTGGCTGTAAGTTTACTCACCACGGTTATAGTCTTCACCGCCGTATCACTTGGGCAGCCCTGTGCGCTGGTGGCTACCAGTTTGTATATATAAGTACCTGTAGGGTTGGTTTCGGTAAGGGTATTGGTATTGTTGGCTAAAACCACATTGTTTTTAAGCCAAACATAGCTGCTGATGGTGGTTGCATTTACGGTAGCATTGGCAGTAACGGTGTAAGGGCTGTTATTGCAAACACTGTCTCTTGCTGTAATTAAATTTACAACTGGTTTATCTTTTACAACAATGGAGTAGTAGGCTGTATCACTTTCACAACCCACGCTGCTTTTAGCAACATATTTTAAATTGTAAGTGCCATAGTTGGCATAAGTATACGTGGTATTATTTGGATCAGCAATACCCCAGTTTCCATCCCCATAATTAATGTAGTGGGTATTAATAACATCATTAACCACCGCAGCCGAAGCAGTAATGGCAATGCTTTTGCTGCCGCAATTATTTGTTGCTCCTATTGTAACCGTGGGTTTACTTACTACGGTTATGGTTTTATAAGCCGTATCGCTGGGGCAGCCTTGTGCGCTGGTAGAAACCAGTTTGTATATGTACGTGCCCGTAACGTTAGCATCTGTTAGCGTATTGGTATTATTGGCTTGTAGCACATCGTTTTTAAGCCATACAAAACTGCTGATGGTAGTTGCATTTACAGTGGCATTGGCGGTAATGGTATAGCTGCTGTTATTGCACACGCTATCTCTTGCTGTAATTAAGTTTACCTGTGGTTTATCTTTTATAATTACAGCCAGTAAAAACGTATCGCTTATGCAGCCAAAATTGCTTTTTACAACCTGCTTTACGGTGTAACTGCCGTAAGCTGCAAAGCTGTACACAAAATTGGCCCCGGTACCTATAAGGGTATTGCCAACATAATACTCCTGTAGGGTTATGCTGCCTGCGGCAATGGTGGCAGTGCTGCTAAAACTGGCTTGCAGGCTACCACAGTTATTTACTGCCGAGCAAGCTGCTACGGGTTTGGCTTTAAGCACCACACGTTTTACAATGGTATCCTTATTTACACAACTTAAGGCACTGGTTACAATCAGCCTTACATCAAAACTATCGTAAGTGGCAAATGTGTAACTGTTGTTGGGCTGGGTGCTGTAATTAGTATAAGCTGCAGGTGGCGCAAGGGCGGGTTTCCAGGCGTATTGATGGGTAATGCTGGGGTTGGTATTTAAAAGGCTGCTATCGGTAAATGCTACCGTTAAATTATTGCAGGAGGTGGCAAAGCCAAAGTTGGCCGTCGGTTTGGGTGGCTTTACAACTACTTTTATGCCTGCCCTGCCGGTGCCGCAAAGCGTATCACTGCTTACGGTTAGGTTTACAAAAAAAGTGTCCTGGCCGGGCGGGTAAGTATGTACAATAGTTGTATAAGTGGTATCGCCCTGGCTGGGTACAACCTGGGTGGCACTATCCAAGGGCGTACCTGCCACCGGCGGCGGCTCTCCCCATTTCCATTTAAAGGTTAGGTTATTGCCTTTTATATAAGTTTTGCCGGTAAAAGTTACTGTACGGCAATCGGGGGCTACAGTGTAGCTTATTTGTACGTTTTGGGCGGTAATTAGATTTACGTATGAATAAGGGAAGCGCAGTTGGCAAGCATTTGGCAGTATTAAAACACTATCTTGGAAATTACAGGAATATCCAACATTATTAGGATTGTTAATAACGTCGATTGCATCTGATAGTTCACAATGGTATATTTTATTATCAGGCCCAAGTTGTAATCCACCGAAATAGCTAAAACCATAGGGTCTTAAAATAGAAGATATTCTAGTTAGGCTATTTTTTATAGCAGTGCTGTCATAAATTAATAAGTCGTATTGGCTAATCTCTGTTGTTGGTGAAGAAATATTATTAAAAAGTTCAGTAGAATACAAAATTTTGCTATTAGGGCTAAATTCAATTCCGTAGCTATAAACTTCAACAGGAATTTTTACTGGATTACTTAAAATTCCAGTGGAATTATTGAATTGGTAAATTTCAATATAAGTGCCGTAGGAAACTGCAATTAGCTTACCATCAGAACTTGCTTTAATATCACCACCTGTAACTAAACTGAAATCGCTGTTTAGATTATTGCCAACAGTGCTAATAACTGGATTATTATTTTGAAATCCTTGACAGGTAATTTTATAACTGTAAAAATGATTTGTCCAATCCCTGCATATCCACCAAATGTCGGTACCGTTTGAATTGGGTATGGCTACCATTTTTTCATTTGCAAAGAATTTGATAAAAGTATTTTTATTAACAACATCACCTAAGCCACCATTTAATTGCATGTCGATTATGTTGTGACAATATTCATATGTACTTTCATTGCCTGTGTTATAGATTAGACCCTTGGAAGTAAATAAATAATATTTTGAAGTGTCATTGATAAATGGGACTATTAAGACAGTATTTATTCCTGCTGCCCCCCCCAATAACCCAAAGCCATTTGGCATTAGCTGATTATTTTTATTCCAAACTCTTTCACCATCACTATAAAATAAAAGATTTCCATTTCTATCACTAATAGAAGCCGCACTTGCACTTGATGGAGGATTAACAATTTGTCCACCTGCTAAAAAAGAAGGTGGGTTAGTACTGAATGTAATGCCATTGTTGTTAGGAAAAACCCAATTATTGGATTGTTGTGCGTTTAACTTTTTAATGCAAAAAAAATAGAATATTAAACAAAAAAATATTCTGTTTAACGATTTGTATAAAATGATGATATGTGGGTAAAACAGCTTCAAAATATAATATAAATGTAAAAAATAAATGCCTAAGTTTAGTAACATTATTTACCTAAACCTTAAATTATTTAAAAATGAAAAAATTATTATTCACTGTTTTAACAACAGTTTTTTTCGGTTGCTTTTTGGGAAAAGCACAATCAATTCTTCAAGCGTCAACCCCTCCTCCAGCTGCTCCTTTTACACCAGCAAATAGTCAGCTAGAAATTAGAGGAAACAAATTGATTACACAAAATTTTCAAAACATCCCCACGGGTACACAATTTACAGGGAACTTTACTACGAATTCCCGGTGGAATAGTATGGGTAGTTTAACAGCAGCAAGCCAAACACTTAATGGGTTTAGAACACAAACAGATGGCAGAGGGCTTACCATGGGGTATAGTATTCCAAACTTCGGTTCGGTGGGCAACCCTACTATACAATGGATTGGAAGTGTTGGTGTATTAGGTGGTGGATTGGCGCAAGGTAATTTGGAATTTCGATATGCAGATAACCCTACAGTGCCTGGAGGTGATGTACCTATTTTTACCATGTCACCTAAGAGTGGTAGCATACCTTCCTTTAACTACGCCGAAAAAGATGCCTTTATTGGCCAGTTACAAAGTGGCACTTTTGGCAGCTTTGGCGGCGGCGATACATGGAGTGCTACCGGCCAATTAGACATACCGGGTGTGCTTACTACTTACGGCAGCAGGCACCAGTACAAGGGTGTTACCGTAAATCTGGGCCATATTGAAAATCCCGTACCGGGCAGTCCGATAAGATCCGTGCTTGATTTTGGAAACTTAGTTCCTTCAATTTCTACATCACAAACTGGTATCTTTCAATTCCGCACTTTTACCGACCCTACAAACAGCAGCAGCATAAAAAACGTATGGCAAAGTAATAACAGGTTTGGCAATATGGTATTTGGCCGGCAGGATTACAGTGCAGTAAACTCAGCTAATTTTTATGTGAGCCTTTTTGATGGGGTGGCTTCGGCCGCAAGTAGTACTGCGTTAAATTTTGTACAAAAAGCAGGTCTTTATGTAACGGGGGATGGGCTTGACCAAAATAACGGCGGCTCGTCATTAAGCAGCTATGCCGCAGTGGTAGGAGATGTAAGTGGAGTTAATTTAAGTTCAGGAAGTACAAAATATGCTATACTTGGCATTGCAGATGGTAGCTATACGAGCGGTACCAGTACCGCCGGAAATGCCGCTTACTTTATTGGGAATGTATTTTATACAGGCAACCTTACATTTGTTAGCGACAAAAAATTTAAAAAAGAAATTAATACGGAAGAAAACATAATGCCCAGACTTATGCAGTTGCAGCCTAAAAATTATTTTTTTGATGTAGACAAATATAAAAAAATGGCTTTTAGCGATAAGCTGCAACATGGGTTGATAAGCCAGGAGGTAGAAAAAATATTCCCAGAACTTGTAGAAGATGCTTTTGCCCCAAACACCAGCAGCGATAAAAAAGAAGATGGTAAGCCAATACCGTACAAAGGACTTAATTATATGGGCTTAGTACCTATGCTTTTAAAAGGTTTACAGGAACAACAGTTGCAGATTGAGGAGTTAAAAAGCAAGTTGGAAACAGCTACAAGCAATACATTGGTAGTAACTGATAAAAACAGCCTGCCAACCGAAATACAGAACAAGGCTTTTGCACTTAGCCAAAACGTACCCAACCCGTTCAGCGAAAATACTACCATTAGCTATACCATACCGGCTACTGCCGGCAAAGCTATACTAGCTGTGTTTGACCTGAATGGCAAAATGCTGCTGCAATACAATTTACAGCAAGGCAAAAATACCATTGTTGTAAAAGGTAATACACTTACCGCAGGCATGTACCTGTACAGCCTTATTGCAGATGGGCAGGAGGTGTTGAGTAAGAGGATGGTATTAACGAAATAAAAAGAAGTTAAGCGGGGTGTATTCAAGCTATGTATTATTCTGATGCTCCCTGTCTGCTGGCCAATTGGCCAGCAGACAGGGAGATTTTTAAAAATCACTTATTTAACCTATTATTATTTTTTGCCTACGCCTTATCTCCTCGCAGTCTGTGTAGCAAGCCAAAGAAATTCCCTCCTATAACAAGCAATAAGCGATAGCCACAAGCACAGTACGTTCAAAATCAATAATTTACAAACATTTCACCTAAAGAAATGAAATTTAGCAGTCGAGAAATGACTTGTGTCGGCACGGAAATGACCCGTGTCAGCACGGAAATCGACTGAGACACTGCCGCAATGACAAAAAACCTGACGGAAATGAATTTGGACTGATGGGAAATCACCGGTGTCAGGTCGGAAATGAACCGTGTCAGCACGGAAATCGATTTTGTCGGCACGGAAATGACCCGTGACGGTATGGAAATTGACTTTGTCTGCAAAGAAATGACCGGTGCAATTCCGGAAATTTCCCCTTCCTTTAAATAAAAAGGCTTTGCAGCTTCGGAAATTCAAACTTCCATTCCCGAAATCATTTTTGCTCACCTCACTTTAAACACTGTTAAAACAGAAATTCCTTTAACCAACAAATCAATTTAACTTTTTTTTGCAATTATCATGTATTACGTTTAATCTCTCTATTGGAATCTCTATTTTAAAACTTTAAACGTACAAATCATGAACGCAAAACAAGAAGCAAAGCTCAACATGTTTCGGGCTACTCAAAAACACTGCAACGATAACCCAGCTATCGTTGCCACCGTTCCCGCTTTCGCAACAACACTTACAGCCTTCAATTCAAAAGTAAGTGCAATCATTTCAACGGCGCAGCAGGAAGATCTGGTAACTAAAGGTATCACGGTAGATAAAACAGAAGCAAAGAAAACCCTTTGCCAGTTAGCTGCCGATGTTGCCGCACCAATCTTCGCTTTCGCATCTGCAACTGCAAATAACAAGCTAAAGCAGGAGGTTAACTTTTCTTTTTCAGACTTATTAAAAACAAAAGACGACATGCTGGCTCCACGTTGTCAAAACATTAAGGATGCAGGCACAGCAAATTTAGCGGCCCTTGCAGCTTATGGTTTGACGGCTGCAAGTTTAACCGCTTTGCAAACAACAATTGACGGCTACCAGGCAAAAGTTCCGACACCCCGAAATTCGGCAGCACAAAAAAAGACGATACGGGAAAATTTAAAGAAGTTAATAGCAGAAGCAAGCACAGTTTTAAAAGAGCAGATGGATAAAACCGTTGTTGGCTTCAAAGCAGCCCACCCCGATTTTGTTTCTACCTACAAAGCAAACAGGGTAATCATTGATCCCGGACAGTCTGCAACAACACTGAAAGGAGTAATTTTAAATTCAATGGACAAAACACCGGTGAGCGGTGCGACAATCCTTGTTGTTGAAACAGGAAACAAAACTTCAAGCAACGAAAAAGGCAGTTACGAAATAAAACCAATACCTGCTGGCATATATACAATAAGCATATCAGCGCCAAAGTATAAGGACAAAACAGAAAAAGAAGTGACAGTAAAGCAAGGACAAAACACCACCCTGGACTTTGTTCTTGACCCTGCATAAACTTCAGCCGGGGCTATTGCAAGCACTTTGGGCAGGCGCACAAGGC
>JANMBZ010000230.1:0-3706 GCA_031360765.1 Chitinophagaceae bacterium | reverse complement strand
GAAAAATTGGGGAGTTAACTGATGAAGGAATAGATTTCGTAGAAAAAAATATTCAAATATTAGAAGAAAAGCTTTGGGAAGAAATTGACTCTTAAATATATAAATAAAAAACTACACAATGTTATTTAAATTTTCGGCTGCTACATTTTTATTTGTAGTTCTATTAAGTTGTAATTCGAAGAACAAAACAACAAATGATTTAATAGAGAAAAACCTTTTTGGGCATGTGAAATTTGTCAGCGAAACTACTTATGAGGTAGAAGAAATTAATGGACAAATCACAAAGAAAGAAAATGGTACCGTAATAAGTTCATACATCCAATTTAATGAGGCTGGATTTGTATTTGAAGAAATTGAGAATAACATAAACTATAGGTTTATTCACTCTTTCAAGTTCAATGAGAAGGGAGATAAAACAGAAGAAACTCTTACAGTTTTTAATAACCAAAATACCGTTACTTATAAAATGATTGGCTATTATGAAAATGGAAAACTACATGAATCAAACTCGAAAAATCCTGATCAGCCAACTAATAGGGATATAGATCAAAAATCTTTATACAAATATGACGACAAGGGAAACAAAATAGAAGTCATCAATTATAAAGATGATGGCACCCTTTTTACAAAAACTGAATATAAGTATGATGCTGAAAATCACCTTATCGAAGAACTGCTCTATGAAGATAGAGCTAGCAATTTGTCAACAAAAAAAATTTACGAATATGATGATAAAGGAAATAAAGTTTCCTCCAAAGATTTCGATTATGGCGAACTTGCTTCAGTATTAGACGAATATGGCAATGATACAATCGTCATGCAATATAGGCCTTACTCAAAAAAAGGAAACTATGACACGTTTAAGTACGACGAAAAAGGAAATGAGATTGAAGTGATTTCCTATCAACCCGATGGCGCACTTCTACAAGTTTTGAAATATAAATTTGATAATTGGTCCAACGTAATTGAAGAAAGTTGCAATTCTTTTTTACAAAAAATTAACCGGCTATACATTGCAAAGTATTCCTTAGAATATGATTCTCATCACAATTGGATAAAGAAAACTGAAATAGTTGATGAAAAACCAGTTAAGGTTTCCAATAGGAAAATTGAGTACTACAATTAATCTATTTTCTGCCACTGTAGGTAGCTTGCCGCCGCCTGATTTTTAACCAGCGGCATAAAATTCTCTCCCCCAAAAAATATCTCAATAAAATTATAGCTGGCCTCTGGTCAGGTTAAGCTCTTCGCTAAAGCAGTCAGGTACTTCGATAGTCTGGTTTGATACTTCGCTGCTCTGGTCGTGTTCTTCGAAGGTCAATTTGGGTATTTAGAAGGTTTAGTTGCACACTTCGAAGGTTTAGTTTGGTACTTCGAAGGTCTGGTTATGTACTTCTATGCCTTAGTTTGGTTCTTCGCTGGCTATTTTGGTACTTAGATGGTTCAGTCAGGTACTTCGAAGGTTTAGTTGGGTTCTTCGCTGGCGTACTCCTAACCTTTTAACCTACTGATAATCAACATAATTAAAAACTATACCCCAACTTCTCTCCAACCTCATTCCCCAACACCGGCAACTTCTTCCTATCCACCAAAAAGCTATTCAGTTGTGCCAGCTCTTTAAAAATATAATGTTTGTCCATGGCGGCTTTTAAATAACCAGCGCCGGTGCTTCCACCGGTACCAATACGGGTGCCAATCATACGCTGCACCATATTAATGTGGCGGCTGCGCCAGTTGCTTAACTGGTTGTCAATTTCAAGCAGGGTATCCAGCAATTGAAAAGGTTGCTCCAGCATGGGGTAACCATGGTACATCATAATAAACAAAGCCGAGCGACATGCTTTGGGCGATAGGTTTCTTTCTATATTTTCATCTGCATTATTAAAAACAGTTTCAAATGTAGCTGCATTATTTTTTTCAGCTTCGGCCAAACTACCAACATAAACCTGCTGGTAATTATTCCAGAATTCTTCAGTGATAAAAGGCATTCTTTCCAACCAGGCATTAATTAATTGCAAAACACTCTTGCCGCTTTCTGCATCCTTAATAATGGCAATATCTTTCTCTTTCAGTTGCGATGTGTAATAATTCTGTCCGTGCCGTTGTTCAAATTTTAAACCCAGCTTTGCCTCAATTATTTTAAACTGGTAACTCTGAAAACCGGATGCAGGACGCAACATATCTCTAAAGTCAAGGAAGTCCATCGGTGTCATCGTTTCCATAATATCTATTTGCTGCACCAATACTTTTAAAATGGTCACCACTCTTTTTAAGCGGTGCACCACGGTTTGCATTTCCGGACTATTATCATTCACCACTGGTTTGTTCATTATCTCAATAACCGAATTCACTTCAAATAAGATCTGTTTAAACCATAGCTCATAAGCCTGGTGAATGATGATGAACAGCATTTCATCATGCGCCGGTTCTTTTCCATCATTAAAGCTTTCGGGATACTGTGCATCTATAATTTTTTCAAGTTGCAGGTAATCTGCATAATAAACAGCCTTTTCCATTTAGCAAAATTTAGTGCAGCAAACTTACAGTTTTTAGTTGTCAGGCCACTACGATTTCATTTAATAACTTACAGCCCCATCGGGACGATAGATTGATAGATTAAAGGCAATTCCCGAGTGTTTAGCCCCGTCGGGGCGACAGAAAAATTGCGAAAGATGTATTGCCCCTACGGCGCTTAAAAAATAATTTATTCAACATTGCTACCAATCTATCGCTCCTACAGAGCTGCGATTTTTGTTAACCGCTTGCAAACAAAAATCCCTTTAACAAATTCTTCTGTAAAATAAAAATCCATGGCATCATTTTCTAATTAAGCATATGCAAGCAGACTCTTAAACCCTGCAAACCAACTATGATAAAGAAAATTTTTGTGCTTGCTATTTTTACTTTAACGATGGCTAACATTACAAATGCACAGGTTACTTATGGTGTAAGATCGGGTGTAAACTATGCCACCTGGAAAGGAGATGACATACAGATTATTGAAGACCTTGTTGATAAAACAGATGGCTACGTGGTTACCAAAGGCAGAACCGGTATGCATATCGGCGGGTATGTAAATATTCCCATCAGCAATACATTTTCTTTTGAACCTGGCATTGCTTACTCAAAAAAAGGTTACAGTCTTAAAGGCGATTTTCAGATACCGGTTTTAAAATATCTGAATATCAATGCACGTGCACAGGTACAATCGCATTACATTGATATTCCTTTAGTTATAAGGGCCAATGTTTATAAAGGCCTGAATGTGTATGCTGGGCCGCAGGTTTCTTACTTAGTTCGCAGCACTTTAAATGCAAAACTGGGTGTATTTGGTATCACGCTTTTTAACAGAGGTGTTGGTATAACCGAGCGTTTTAATAAAGTTGATATGGGTTTAACTGGTGGGGTTGGTTACCAATTTGAAAACGGATTGAATGTGCAGGCTGGTTATGATTATGGATTATCTACCCTTGATAAAAATGAAAATTATTCGGCTTATAACCGTGTTGTAAAAGTTTCGGTAGGCTTTAGTTTTTAGTTGATGGTTAATGATGGAAATGCGGCATCTGGTAACAGGTGCCGCTTTCTTACCCCCTAGCCCCCTGAAGGGGGAATACGAGTTATTATGCCTGAGCAGTATGACTTAATAAAACCATCGCAAATTCCTTCAAAATACCACTTCAACTTTAAAAATGATTTTCCCTAA
>JANMBZ010000219.1:0-15104 GCA_031360765.1 Chitinophagaceae bacterium | reverse complement strand
AAAAATATTTTTAAAATATCTTCCTTGGTTCATCAAAACACTATTAATTAATATAAAGCGCAGCTTTAAAAGCAGATTGATAAACAAGAAAATACTTTAAAAATATGATCGATAAAATTATTTAATTGGTGAAAAAAGATTTATTTTCTTTTGCCCTTTTTTTGAGCCGGAGGTAAATCAATCACACAACGGAAACCAATATAAGATTTAGCTGTATCCTGATATTCATATGAGCGTGATCCTGTTCTTAAAAAATATCCTACATCTTTCCAGCTACCACCACGCAAAACTTTACGCTTATCACGTGGTTTGTCAGTTTCTTTTGCATCGTACCTGATGTCCGGATTCATATCATGTTGAAAATTGTAAGCTCCTTCATAATATAAAGAAGATGTCCACTCTGCAACATTCCCTGACATATTATATAAACCGAAATCGTTAGGCCAGTATGCATCTGCACGTACAGTGTAAAATCCTCCATCTTCCGGATAATTACCGCGGCCAGGTTTAAAGTTGGCCAGTAAGCATCCTTTTTTATTTCTCAGGTAATAACCTCCCCATGGATAATCGGCCTGAGAGCGGCCACCCCTTGCAGCGTATTCCCACTCAGCTTCTGTTGGCAATCTAAAATCAGACTCTGCAGTTCTTTTTTTAGACTCCAGAAAAGCATTCAGGTAATGTGTTCTCCATTCGCAGAAAGCAGTTGCCTGTTTCCAGCTAACACCTACAACAGGATAATTACCAAATGCAGGGTGACTAAAATACTTCTTAGCCATTGGTTCGTTATACGAATAAGCAAAATCTCTTACCCAGCATAATGAATCAGGATAAACAGGTATTGCTTTTTTAATAATAAATTTAGACCGGGGAACGGTTGCATCTCTATTTTGAGCTGCAGCTTTGTAATCGAAAATTTCTGACTGATATACAATTTTATTTGCATCCAGTTCTTTTTTCCCAAACAGACGATTGTCTGGTGTAACAATGATAGCATCTACTTTCTCCATGGTTGCCTTGTCGCCCCACTTAATTGTAGTTGCTTTTTTCCAATCAATATATTCGTTACCATCAGCACCTTGTTTCACATAATTCATCAGCTTTGCGCCAATTGAATCACGTACCCAATTAGTAAACTGACGATATTCATTATTGGTAATTTCTGTTGCATCCATCCAGAAACCATTTATTGATACAGATTTATTTCTGGCAGTAAGTGCATAGGTCATATCCTCATCACTTGATCCCATGTGGAATGTGCCTGGCGGAATATAAACCATGCCCGGAGGTTTTGGTAAACTCCATTTTGAGCCTGGTGCAACCCCTATGAGTTGGCCCTTATCAACAGCGTATCCGCCGCCGCCCGATTTACCACCTGATTTTTTACAACTGGTAGTTAAAGATGTGATAGCTACTAAAGCTACTAAATAATACAGCCTGTACTTCATTGTTTTTAACTTTGAGGGTATTGGGCAAATGTAATGATTATTTTGATTCCTCATCATTTTTATGATTGATTGAATTTTTATTTTACAGGTAAATTGAGCCCTAAAAAAACTAAACGCCAGAAATTTTCAAATATTGTGTTTACACATGTTGATGTTGTATCAATTATTACTGATCAATACAATTTTTACGAGTGTAGCATTGCAGGTTAAAAGGTTTAGTTTAACGGGATAATCAGATGCGTAATTTCGATAGATTTTTTTTAACTACAAAAAAAACAGACAATTTCTTTTCACCAATTTTAATGCCACAAACAAAGCAATTAAATTATTGCATTTTAAGAAGGCTGCATCTAGTTTTTCAGGCAATCTAAAACATCAAAAATAATCTTATGTATTTAAGGCTGGTAAAGGGTTTTGAAGAAATAAGTTGATTTTTGAAATCTAAAATCATTATATAAAAATTCATGTAGTTTTTGTTTTTAATAATTTTAAGCAACCCGTCTGATTGTATAAAAATTTTCTCAAGATGTAATTTGTTTTTTTATTTTTAAACAATAAAAATCTATGTAAATGCAAACATCACTTTATTATTTATAATTTTTACTAAATGAAGATTTATAAAAACAATAAGTTTTATAATTAATACCAATATATGAAATAAGAAACGCTGATTTTGGAAATGTTAAAAAAATCTTAAAAGACTTTTGACCAGCGTTATAGTAATTTATATAGATGGATAAGTTTATAAAAACAAGATTTATGACTATTTCTTTTTAAGAGAAGAAAGATAAATCTCTAAAGCACTAACCAT
The DNA here is from genome assembly GCA_031360765.1 of Chitinophagaceae bacterium. GTDB lineage: Bacteria > Bacteroidota > Bacteroidia > Chitinophagales > Chitinophagaceae > Ferruginibacter. The sequence goes on along the minus strand of JANMBZ010000219.1, from coordinate 12,848 downwards.
ACTGGGAGCCTGAGGTTGTGGGGCTTTTATTTCCAATATCAAACCTGCTTCTTCAGCTGCTTTAAAAGTATTTGCTCCAAATGCTCCTATTGCAGTACCATTTTGCTTGAATTTAGGAAAATTTTCCATTAAACTTTTAACACCTCCAGGGGTAAAAAAACAGATAAGGTCATAATTTCTTGCAATTACATCGGTAACATCATTACTTACAATCCTATATAAAACAGGGGTTGCATATTCACAGTTATGCATTTTTAACCAGTTGGTTATCTCGCTGTCAAAAGATTCGGAGCATGGATAGAGGAATTTTTCGTTATCCTTATGTTTGTTAATTACATCAAATAAACACTTATTAGTGCCATCTGCACTATAAAACACTTTGCGTTTGCGATATAAAATAAATTTTTGAAGATAAAGAGCCACAGCTTCGGTAATACAGAAATACTTGGTTTCCTGCGAAACGCTTATTTTAATCTCATCACAAATACGAAAAAAATGATCTATGGCATTGCGGCTGGTAAAAATAACAGCTGAGAAACTGGCAATATCAATCTTTTGTTTACGGAATTCTTTTGCTTGGATACCGTCTACAACAATAAAAGGGTGAAAATCGAGGTTCAGACCATGCTTTTTTGCTAAATCAAAGTATGGAGATTTATCGCCATCCGGCTTAGGTTGGGTAATGAGTACTTTTTTTACTGTTCTCCCGGGGGTAACAGTGTGTATTGGACCATTTTTAACCATAATCGTTTATGCGTGGTATGCGAATTTACAGGTTTTTAGTTAAATAAATCATTAAACCCTTGTAGATGAGCATTAAAGGCAATATTTCTAAACCGGTTATGTATAATAAAAAATGAAATTTACTTATTTTTAGCTGATTTTGAACAAGTGCATAAGACCTGAAAAACCGCAATAAAAGAAACAGGCCGATGCTTATTAATGATATCAGCACAGCGGCTTTTACAATTTCCGGCCTTGCAAAGGCTATCACAATAACAAAAGGCACCAAAAAAATACCAACAATCTTATTTATCAAAAAAATCACAAAAACATACATGTTCACTTCACCCTTAAGGCCGGTAATCCATCCTGTAAATTTTAGAATACAAAATTTTATAAAATAAACAATCGCCATTAAAATTATTGAGGAAAAAATAATCAGCCAGCTGTTATCAGCTTTCAATAAATGGCGCTGCAATAAAAGCACATAAACAAAAACACCCCCGCTTATAACAAAGAAGATATTAAAAAGAAAAGATGGCAATTTTGCCTGTAACAGCTGATCGGTTATCTGGTTTTGCCTGAGTGATGTATTAAAAAATACTTTGAAAAGATTTGTAAAATAACGGCCGAAAAAATATTTTAAAACAGCAAGGAATAAAACAAGCAGTGTAATGAGATAAAAAAATATATCGTTTGATTTTATATTTTTTATCCGCACTGCCAATGAAACAGGCTGCATATCGGTATTTAACAACTGGTTTTTAAAATGGGTTACTGGTTTTTCCGGTAAGGCATTTCCAGAAGTATCTATAAGTTTAACGGAATCTGTAACCGGTAGAATTTTTATTGAATCTTTATTGTACTGAGCAGTATCGGTAGTTTGAGCACATAGCGAGGCAGAAAAGAGGAAAAGCAAAAAAACCAGAAAATAAATTGGCTTCACTAAATAAATAATTTTTGCAAAAATAGATGCTGTGTGTCATACTTTTAAAAGTAATTCACATATCCAAAATGTATTTTAGATGCCTCCCGCAGGTTTAACTTAACATCGTTGCGTTTACCAGCTGCGTAGCTGATGTTGAGTAATCCAAATTTTGTTTCAAAAGCAAGGCCAAGACCGGCACCAATAAAATTATTATTAAGATTGATGGTCTGGTATTTATTTTTAACCCATCCTCCATCTACAAATGCAAACATGTACGAGTTTAATTTTAGCCTGTACCTGTACTCCGCTGTAAGCACTGCATACTGTGTTGCGTAAATACTTTCTTCATCAAAGCCCCTTAACAATTTATAACCGCCAATTTGAAAAAGTTCGTTCCGGAAAGTGCTGGGACTAATAAAAACCCCGCCATTTATTGCAGTTTTAACTGTTGCCTGTTTTCCTACTGGAAAAAAATGCGCTGCAGCAAGCTTAACTCTGAACTGGTAAGACCTTGCTTTAACCGAATCGTACAAACCGGCATAATTAAATGACGGGTCTTTTAAATTAAGAATTTCATTATTTTTTTTAATATTTTTAATACCCACCGCCCCCGTAAGTTTTATTTCGTTACCGCTACGGGGATTGAGTTTATAATCCGTTTTATTCCATTCATATTCCAATCCTACATTCACTGCTTTTACATCAATATTAGGCGGAAGTTTTTTGCTTGCTTTTACCTGGTTGGTATCTACACCGGTGCCCAATAAAAAACTATTTTGCCATTGCACAAATATTTTACCCGATTTATTTACAGATAAAAGATATTGCAAGCCCAGCAATGCGTTAATCTGCAAAAAGGTAGAGTCTTTTTTAAAAAGATCAAATGCAAAATCGAAACCAAAGGACGAGTTAAAAATATAAGGCTGTTGAAAGCCGATGTTTAGCCTGGGAGATTTGGGTTGTAGTTGTTGCCATTTTAGCAAGATGGTTTCGCCATTACTCAATGCATTTTTAAGATCGAGATTTACATCTGCAGTAAGTTGCAGTTTACCCGTTTGGTTGGCACTTGGCAAAAAGCCAATTAAAAAATTAGCCTGGCTGCTCCTTTTATTTGCCAGGTACAAATTAAGTATAGAACCACTGCCCAGCATGGTTATATCGCTTGGCTGCATAGTTTGCAGGTAAGGTAATTCAAGCATTCGGTTATCTACCAATTCCAGTTTTTGCTGGTTGTATAAGCTTCCGTCGGGTATAGAAAGATAGTGGCGTAAAAACTTTTTTGAAATTTTTACTTTGCCAAAAACCCTTATGCTGTCAATATGATAAAGGGGGCCTTTTTTCGCCCTCAGCAAAGCTTCCATTTTTTCTTCATCAAGCCTTATACTGTCTAAAAATATTTCGGCAAAAGGATAACCGTTTTTCTCATAATAGTCTAAAATTTTTTGTTGCAAACCCAATAACTGCTGAATGTTAAGCAACTTACCTTTGTAATCTTTTTCTTTAAAACCACTTTCATCCATTGCAGCTTTATCAATACCAGCAGGCATCAGTTTTATCCATTGGTATTGCTTGCCTAAATACAAATGTATAAGTGAGGAATTTTCATTTTCAAAAACGCTATCTACCGAAGCGGTAGGATACCCTTTTGAACTTAATAGCACAACCAGCCCCTTAATATAAGTATCGCACAAAAGCTTATTTGCAAAACCGGTTTGCAATTTTAAAGAGGCGGCATTAAAGGAGTTATCTTTGTCAACAAACCGAATGTTTAATTGATAAGGTAGGTTTTTTGTTGATTGTGCATGACCGCTCATTGCCGCCATCACTAAGCCCATGCACAAGAGCGCAGGAAACAGAATTTTACAGCATATTAATTTAACAGGCGTCATTAATAATCAAATCTAAAATAATATCCCGATACTTCTTGGGACTAAAACTAAAATCTTTGCCAGGCATTTATATTCATATCCCTTTTTGCAAACAGGCCTGCCATTATTGCAACTTTCATTTTTCTACATCGCTGGGGCAAAAAGAAAAAATGCTGGAGGCGATTGTTACAGAAATAAACCTTACTCCAATTTTACAATTCGGGAATGTTGAAAAAGAAATTATTTCAACTGTTTATTTTGGTGGGGGTACACCCAGTATTTTAAACAGCAATGATTTAAAATTAATTTTTGATGCGTTGTTGAAACGTTTTGCTTTTGCAGATGATGTTGAAATAACACTGGAAGCAAATCCTGATGATATTACAGAGATAAAATTGAAAGAATGGAAAACCCTCGGCATTAACAGGCTTAGCGTGGGCATACAAAGCTTTGTTGAAGCAGAACTGGTTTGGATGAACAGGGCACATAATGCTGTAGAATCTTTATTGTGCATTGATAAAATAAGAGAAGCGGATTTTACAAATTTTTCTGTTGATCTTATATATGGTTCTCCTTTGTTAAGTGATGAAGACTGGAAAAAAAATGTAGATATTGTTATTGAAAAAAACATTCCGCACATTTCCTGCTACGCTTTAACTGTTGAACCCAAAACTGCTTTGGATAAAATGATTGCACAGCATAAAAAAGAAAATGTTGATGCAGAGAAACAAGCCAGGCAATTTTTATTACTGATGGGTTGGATGGAGCATGCGGGTTATGAGCATTATGAGATAAGTAATTTTGCAAAACCCGGTTTAAGGAGCAAACACAACAGCAGTTACTGGAGTGGAGAGTCTTACTATGCCTTTGGCCCTGCGGCTCACGCTTTTGACGGAAAGCGAAGAAGATGGAATGTTGCCAACAACAGTTTATACATACAATCTTTACTAAACAATATTATTCCTTTTGAAGAAGAAGTGCTTACCAAAACTCAACAACTTAACGAATACATTATGACCTCGCTAAGAACAATGGAAGGATTGGATTTGGATTATGTGAGTACAATTTTTGGAGAAGCGGAAAGTAGCAAGATAAAAGTAGCAAGTAACAAGTATGAGAACACCGGTAAATTAAAAACAGTAAATGGTAAACTTATTTTAACAAGAGAAGGCAAATTATTTGCAGATGGAATTGCTGCAGATTTATTTTCCTGAATGGCTGTAATGCTTTTTTACATACTTAATCAGTTCTGCAACCGATAAGCAAAGTACCATCAAAAGAATGGCTGTTGTTCCCATATTTGAAAAAGATAAAGGCATTGTCGTTTATTTACCAGATATAAAGCTACAAACTTTTTATACCAAACACAACTCTATACTGTTAAATCCTTCACCGGCAGGCAAACTCTCCCACAAAATTTTATAAATGGTATCTGCAATGGGCATATCTGCTCCTATTTTTCTGTTGATGAAATGTATGCATTTACTGGCGTTGTAACCTTCTGCAACCATGCTCATTTCAAGCTGCGCTGCTTTTACCGAATAACCCTTGCCAACCATATTGCCAAAGGCACGGTTACGGCTGTGCAGCGAGTAACAGGTAACCAGCAGATCTCCCAAATAAACAGATGCCGCATAATTATTTGCCCGATGCTCCGCAGCAGGTTTACGGATATCTGTATGGCCAACTTCAATATTTTTAATGCCTGCTTTTTTTAAAAAGCCCGCCATTTCATCGGCACAATTAGCAATAAAAACACTTAAAAAATTATCGCCGTAATCGAGTCCGTGGGCAATACCCGAGCCAACTGCGTAAATGTTCTTTAAGACGGCGGCGTACTGCACCCCAAAAATATCATCATTTTCAACTGTGTTTAAATAACCGGTTTTAAAACATGCTGCAATTGCATGTGTTGCTTTTTCATCAATGCCCGAAAAAGTGAGGTACGATAATTTTTCTGCTGCCACTTCTTCTGCATGGCAGGGACCAAGCACTGCAAAATAATTTTTAAGTTCTACTGCAAATTCATTTTTCAGATATTCATTCAGCAGCAAATTGCTTTCTGGTAAAATTCCTTTTATGGCCGAGATGATTTTTTTATTATGAAAAATATTTCTGTCGAGCCCACGCAATGCATCATCTGTATAGGCAGATGGAATGGCCATAATAACACAATCGCTGTTGCTGATAACTTCAGCAGGGTTTGTAGTAAGTTTTAGTTTTGAAGTATCGAGATGAGCGGCCGGTAAATACTGCGGATTATGGTGCCGCTCCTGAATATGTTTGATATGCGCTTCACTCCTGTTCCACCAATAAATAGTATTACCATTATCGGTTAAAATTTTTGCCAGTGCCGTTCCCCAGCTTCCGCTTCCTAAAATTCCAAAGGTCATCGTTTGTTCGTTTAAAGGTTAAATAGTTTAAGTCGTTTAAAACGTTTTAAACCTTTAAACGTCTTAAACCTTAAACGTTTTACAACCCCAGTTTATCCACCGCCAACTGCGCAGCAATCTGGCTGGCATCTTTTTTATTAAATCCTTTTGCTTCGGCAATCAGTTCACCATCCACAGTAGCACCAATGGTAAAAAGCCTGCGGCCATTTTCAAATTTTTCGCTCAGGGTTTCAAACTCAAGCGCCTTCCCGTTTTTATTTGCCCAGCCGTACAACCTGTTCTTAATATTAATTTCAACATCTTCCAGGTCGTCCATAAACATGTGCGGCATAATAATGCATTGCTCAACCCACTTGTGAGTGCCTGCATAACCTTTGTCTAAATAAACTGCGCCTATCAATGCTTCCAGCGTATTGCCAAAAATCTGAGAAATTTTCAGTGCATTATCATACTTGTTATAGAAGGTGATTTTTTTCAATCCCATTTTTAAAGCAATGTCGTTCAGCTTTTGCCGGTTAACCATTTTGCTTCTCATCTCTGTTAAAAATCCTTCGCCTTTATATGGATATTTTCTAAAAAGGTAATGAGCCACTATCGAACTTAAAACCGCATCACCCAAAAATTCTAGGCGTTCATTATTTTCATCGGCACCTTCTCTAACGCTGCGGTGGCTGAGGGCTGTTTTGTACAAAGTAACTTCTCCGGGAGTAAAGCCAAGCACATTGCTCAGTTGCTTTTTAAATTCCCGGTTGTGAGATTGGCTTTTAAAAAAATCTTTTATGAATTGCAAGGTGGATAAATAGTTTCCGTGAAATTAATCTTATTTAACTGCAAATAAAATTAAGAAAATTTTGCTTTGTAATGATGCGGAAGATAAGATGCTTTTAAAAATAATTATTAAAATCTGCTTCGAAGATTTACCTGAAGTTTTTTACCCACAAATTACGCTAATTGACAAGAATAGATTCTTGATCGATCGTGCCATTTGTAGCAAGAAAAAATAATGTTTTAGAACAACTTATTGAGAGAAAAATCTAACTTAAAAATTAAGCAACGTATTTTTTAACAATAACACTTGCATTGTGCCCACCAAAACCAAAAGTGTTGCTGAGGGCTGCATTAACTGTACGATACTGTGCCTTGTTAAAAGTAAAATTTAGTTTTGGGTCCAGTTCCGGATCATCGGTAAAGTGATTGATTGTTGGAGGAACAATATCTTTTACTACCGCCATGATACAGGCAAGCGCTTCTAACACACCGGCTGCACCGAGGCAATGGCCAGTCATACTTTTTGTAGAGCTGATATTTAAATCATAAGCATGGCTGCCAAATACATTCAATATGGCTTTTGTTTCGGCTAAATCGCCCAACGGGGTGGATGTACCATGCACATTGATGTAATCAATATCTTCCGGTTTCATACCAGCATCCTTCAATGCAACATTCATTACATTTTTTGCGCCCAACCCTTCGGGATGTGGTGCAGTAATGTGATGAGCATCGGCAGTTGCGCCCCCACCGGCAACTTCGCAATAAATTTTTGCACCACGGGCAAGTGCATGCTCCAGGCTTTCTAAAATTAAAACACCGGCACCTTCTCCCATAACAAAACCATCGCGATCTTTATCAAACGGGCGGCTGGCAGTTTTGGGGTCATCATTTCTTTCGCTCAAAGCTTTCATGGCATTAAAACCACCAACGCCCGGCGAGCTTATAACGGCTTCACTTCCACCGGTAACAATAATATCTGCCTTACCCAATCTTATAGTATCAAAAGCATCAATAACTGCATTGGTACTGCTTGCGCAGGCACTAACAACGGCATAGTTGGGGCCTCTAAAACCATGACGCATAGATATCTGCCCTGCAGCAATATCCAGTATCATTTTAGGAATAAAGAAGGGGTTATAACGTGGGGTGCCATCGCCTAGGGCAAAGTTGCTCACTTCTTCATAAAAAGTTGTGATGCCACCAATGCCGCTGGCAAAAATTACACCTACCCTGTCTGCATCAACATTTTCTTTGCTAATGCCGGCATCTTTTATGGCTTCATCACTTGCTATAAGAGCAAACTGGGTAAAGCGGTCAATTTTTCGGGCTTCCTTGCGTTCAAGGTAATCGGTAGGTTCAAAATCTTTAACCTCACAGGCAAACCTGGTTTTAAACTTGCTGCAGTCGAATTGTTTAATAAAATCACAACCACTCACCCCTTCGGCCAAACCTTGCCAATATTCATCAACATTTTTGCCCAATGGAGTTAGTGCTCCCAATCCGGTAACTACAACCCGTTTTAATTCCATAAAATTTGCCTGTGATAGTTAAGTTAATTACTTAGCATGCTCTTCTAAGTAAGCATTAGCCTGACCCACAGTAGTGATGGTCTCAGCCTGCTCATCCGGAATAGAAATGTTGAATTCTTTTTCAAATTCCATAATAAGTTCTACGGTGTCCAAGCTATCGGCACCTAAATCGTTGGTAAAAGAAGCTTCTGGCGTAACCTCCGCTTCATCTACTCCTAATTTGTCAACAATTATTTTCTTTACTCTTGTTGCAATGTCTGACATGATAATTAAATTTAGTTTGTATTGGTTGCAAAAATATACATTTTGCACTAATTGCAAAGAAATAGATATTGTTTGATAAATAGCTTTTTTAATCTTAAAAATTTGAAATAAATAAAATGAGGCTTAATCCGGTTGATGATAAATTATATAACTATGAGTAAAATCATTTGGCTTTGCATAGATACTTTGAGTGAAAAAAATTGTATATTGTACATTCATCCTTTCCCAAAACTGTAACTTTAAAAAATATCGGCTTATGGCCTTAAAGCAAATAGACCACGGCACTAAGGAATACCTGCAAATGGTTAAGCTACGCAATGAAATTTTAAGGCAGCCACTTGGCCTTAGTTTTACGCCCGATGAACTTGCCCGAGAAAAGGAAGATATATTAATTGGTGCTTTTGATGAGGATGTAATGCTGGCCTGCTGTATTTTAACCAAGGCAGATAATAATTGTTTGCGCCTTCGGCAGATGGCTGTGCAAAATAACCAGCAGGGTAAAGGGATTGGTGCCAGCATGATGAATTTTGCGGAGTTGGTAAGCCGTGATAAAGGTTATAAAAAACTGATAATGCATGCAAGGGAAACGGCTGTGGGTTTTTACGAAAAGCTGGGTTATAAAGCCGTGGGTGATCGTTTTACCGAAGTAACCATTCCACATTTTGTGATGGAGAAGAAACTATAGTCGTGAGTGGTCAGTAGTGAGTAGTGAGTTTTGCACTCTGCTGACTTTACCAACTCACAATTCCCGTTTCACCACTCACCTCTTACCACTCACGCCTCACGTTTTCACGATTTTCGCCTTAAATATTTTCCTGGCCTCATGCACATCATCACCTTCAAAAGCATCTTTGGGCACAATAAAAAATGAGCGGCTGTTAAAGTACAGATGAAAAAAATGCGGACTCTCCATCCAGGTGCTCACTTCGCTCCAGTTCCAGCTTCTGCCGCCTCTTTCGTTTTCGATTCTAAAGACATCGTCAGCTAAAATTGCTTTAAACCGGTCTTTAAAAGTTTCCGCTTTTCTGTAAACCATATAGGGCATTGCAAACCAGAAAATGATCATCAATGCAAACCATAATAGCGAACTTATTAAAAATGCAAAAGGCGATATCTTTTTAAAAAAGAACAAGCCTGCTGAAAGGATGGCGAACACATTTACCAGTATCATCATCACTTTAATTTCCCGCCGGGTTATAAAATGAAAGCGCAATGCCTGTATTACTTTATTCTTATCGTAGGTAAAAAATTGAGATGTCATAAAACAAAGATAAAGCATACTGCTGCCCGATTATCAGGCAGGTAAAAATTCTGTGCATTACATTTCAACAACTCATTCCTTTTTTTCTGCAGCTCACTCCTTTTTGATTGCAGCAGTTTACAATCTTTGGTATTATTGATCTTGAAATCATTCCCTTAAAATAATTTATCAATTCTAAAAACTTAAGTCATGAAAATTTTAAAACTTTTATCAGCAGCCGCACTGAGCCTGCTTTTTTTACAGACAAACGCACAGGATGCTCCCAAAGGATTTACAAAAGGAAAAGTTACTTTAGCCGATAACACGGTTGTAACCGGTTTCATTAAAGACAATATCCGCAAAAACGCATCGGTGGTATTATTGGTTGATGGTAAAGAAAAAAAATACGAAGGATCGGATATTGCTGCCGCTGAAATTGATGCCACCACTTACACCTGCATGAAAGGCGATTTTTTTAAAGTGGTTTGCAATGGCGAACTTACTTTTTTACAAAAATCAAGCGATGCATCTGGCAAACCAACAACCATTGGCAACGAAGTGTTTTTTGTAAGCGGCACACAAGGCAAACCCGGCGATTATTTTATTTATGAAAACAAGAGCCAGCAATTGAAATTAGTTTCCAAGAAAAATTTAAATGATATAGTAACCAACAGCTTTGGCGGATACGCCCCTGCAATTGAAAAAGCAAAAGCTGCGCAAGCTGATGTGGCCTTGCTAAAAGATGCTGTTGAAAGTTACAATGGCCGTAATGGAAAATAATTGATCACTAAGTTAAACCACAGCAAAAACCCACAGATTTAACCTGTGGGTTTTTATATCTTTACTATATGAAGCAAACCAATTGCAAAATAGGATTTAATGACGGGCCGTTGATATTATTCACCATCCCTGTTTTAAGCTTTATTGTTCCAGTTGTATTTTTGGGTTGCCGGTTTAACGGGCCACCCTATTTTGGATGGGATAAATTTTTTACTACCCTGATTGTTACTATTCCCTTATGGGCCGGCGACCGGTGGATCATGATCTGGAGCCGTACCAAATATCCACTTTTTAAAGATGTACGCAAAAGGCTGTTTCATCAGTCGGTAAGCATGTTCCTTTTTACAATCATCGGCGACAATTTGCTTGGCTGGATAATGGATGATTTTGTATTTAAAGATAATTATGGCGGGCATTTCAAAACAGATACACTTATAAAATCAAATTCGGCTGCTTTATTCTGCACCATTATGATCATCGCCATTTATGAAAGTATTTACTTTATGAATGAGCTTAAAAAATCGGTGGAAGAAAAAGAAACGTTGAAAAGAGAAAGTTTGAAAGCCCAGCTGGATGCATTGAAGACACAGGTTAATCCACACTTCTTATTCAATAACCTAAATACACTTACTGCCATTATACCCGACACGCCCGACCAGGCCATTGAATTTGTACAACAGATGTCCAAAGTGTACCGGCATATTTTGGAAGTGCAGGATGAAAAAACAATACCATTAAAAGACGAGCTGGATGTACTGAAAGCTTATGGCTTTTTATTAAAGACAAGATTTGGCGATAATCTGGATATTGAAATTAATGTACCCGAAGAAAAATTAACGCAACAAATCGTACCGCTATCACTGCAACTCCTGATGGAAAACGCCATCAAGCATAATATTGTTTCGGCAGCCAAACCACTTAAAATAAAAGTATTTGCCGAAAACGGTCACCTGCTTGTAACTAATAATTTACAGGTAAAAAACCAACTGATAGAGTCAACCGGCATTGGTTTGCAAAACATACGCAACCGCTATAAATTATTTGGCGAGGAGGATGTAAGAGTAGTTGAAAGCGGCGATAGTTTTACGGTTTCTATTCCTTTAATACCAAACTAAAATGAAGGTAATAATTATAGAAGATGAAACACCTGCAGCCAACCGGCTGGGAAAATTGCTGCAAGCCATCAGCGATGAAATTGATATTGTTGAAAGGCTGGATAGCGTTGCATCTGCAGTAACATACTTTCAATCTGCCGCAAAGCCCGACCTTATTTTTATGGATATTCAGCTGGCTGATGGTTTAAGTTTTGATATTTTTTCGCAAGTGCAGATAAAGACACCGGTAATTTTTACAACCGCTTTTGATCAATACACATTAAAGGCTTTTAAAGTAAACAGTATTGATTATTTATTAAAGCCCATTGATGAAAACGAACTTAAATTAGCTGTAGAAAAATATCAGCAACTCTACCACAAAAAACCAAATGATTATGCCGACAAACTGATGAAAATGCTGGCAGATGTAAACACTGCAAAATACAAAGAACGCCTGCTGGTAAAGCGTGGGCAACAACTGAGCTTTATAAAAACCGAATCCACGGCCTTTTGTTATGCAGATGGAAAACTTTGCTTTGCGGTAGATTTTGATAATAACAAACACCTGCTCGAAATAAATCTTTCTCAATTAGAAGAGCAATTACAACCCAACAAATTTTACCGCATTAACCGGCATTTACTGGTAAATATTGAAGCTATAAAAAAAGTGCATACCTGGCTTGGTGGAAGATTGAAATTAGAAATTAGTCCTGCAACCAATGCAGAGACGGTGGTAAGTAGGGAAAGGGTGAATGGGTTTAAGGAGTGGTTGGGGCAGTAAATTATTTTGCCAACGAATTAACAGTTCAATGTCTCGTAGAGACAAAAACCCGATAGCTATCGGGTGGTAGAAAGATTAAAATATCAGGCAAAAGTGCCATAGGCACGACACACCGCAGCCACCTATCATGCCTACGGCATTTATTTATGTTGTTATTGTTTTCTACCAATCTATCGTCCCTAACGGGACTAAAAATTAATTACAAAGCTCCCCTGCAATTTTACCGCCGCCATCTACCGGCATACCGCCAATTACATGACCCCTTAAAGCAACATTTACAAAAGTTACACGACGATTCTCTGCCTTACCATCGGGTGTGCTGTTATCAGCAACCGGCTTTGTATCTCCAAAACCAACAGCAATCAGCCTTTTACAATCCACACCCATTTCAATTAATTTTCTGCAAATTACCATGGCCCTTTTTTCGGTAAGCGTCTGGCTGATAGCTGCAGCATCGCTGTTATCGGTATGGCACTC
>JANMBZ010000212.1:0-12923 GCA_031360765.1 Chitinophagaceae bacterium | reverse complement strand
CCTTTTTTATCGTAGAGTGCAATGCGTTGCTGGGCAATTTCCATAACGGCTTCATCTGTAATGAGGGCTTTGCTTCCCAATGCATCGGTAACCAGTTCTAAAAGATTTAAAAGTTTCCTGGCATCACCACCAGAAATATTGATCATCGCTTCCGTTTCCTTTAGCTCTATCTTTTTTGTTTTTAAAACTTCATCATTGCTGATTGCATGTTGCAGTAATGCGATGAGGTCTTTTTCATCCAGTGCTTTTAAAATATACACCTGGGTTCTGCTCAGCAAGGCGCTGTTTACTTCAAAAGATGGGTTTTCTGTTGTTGCACCAATCAGTGTGATGATACCTTTTTCAACAGCACCCAACAAAGCGTCCTGCTGGCCTTTGTTAAAACGGTGTATCTCATCAATAAATAAAATAACATTGCTTTGTTTTTTAGCCAGCTCAATTACTTCCCTTACTTCTTTTACGCCCGATGAAATGGCACTGAGTGTATAAAACGGAACCTGTAATGTTTGTGCAATAATATTGGCAATGGTGGTTTTGCCAACACCCGGCGGTCCCCAAAGAATAATACTGGGAATTTTGCCGTGTTCAATTGCTGTACGGAGTATGCTTCCCTTACCGGTAAGGTGTTGCTGGCCAACAAGCTCATCAAGTGTTGTGGGGCGAAGGCGTTCGGCGAGAGGAGGGAGAGAAGTCAATGAATTAAGAATTAAAAATGAGGAATTAGGTTTCTTCAAAACAACAAGAACTCAATCATATTTTGGGCCATTTTTAAAGCCTTTAGTATTATGAGATTCGTGTAATTCGTGCCTTTAATTCGTGTAATAAAATTCTACGCTTTCAAATCTAACTTTATCTGCAACTCCACAAGCTGTTTATCATCAATGGTTGAAGGTGCATCCAGCATCACATCTCTTCCCGAATTATTTTTAGGGAATGCAATAAAATCACGGATGCTTTCGCTGCCACCAAGAATTGCACACAAACGATCAAAGCCAAAAGCAAGGCCACCATGCGGCGGTGCACCATATTCAAAAGCGCCGAGTAAGAAACCAAATTTATGTTGTTGCTCTTCTGCACTCATGCCCAATGCTGCAAACATTTTTTCCTGTAATTCTCTTTGGTAGATGCGGATACTGCCGCCACCAAGCTCATTGCCATTCAATATCATATCGTAAGCATTGGCTTTAATGTTGGCGTACGGATGTTCCAGGTATTTATCTAAGTCTTCCACCTTTGGCGAATTATTAATCATCATATCAATATCAGAAGGTTTGGGGCTTGTAAATGGATGGTGCCTTGCTACCCAACGGCCTGCGCCACCGCCATCCTGGTCTTCCAGGGCAAATTCAAACAGCGGGAAATCCAGCACCCATAACAGTTTAAACTCATCGGCCTTACGCAAGCCTAACTGGGTTGCCATATACATACGCAAATCGCTGATGGCTTTACGGGTGCGTTCTTCTGAGCCGGCAAGTATTAAAATAAGGTCGCCGGGCTTTGCATTGGCTGCTTCGGCAATGGCTTTTAATTTTTCTTCGCTATAAAATTTATCTACACTGCTTTTGTATTTGCCATCGGCATTTACTTTAATAAAAACCAAACCTTTCATACCTATCTGCGGACGCTTAACCCATTCAGTTAATTCATCCGTTTGCTTGCGGCTGTATTCAGCACATCCCGGTACGGCAATGGCAACAACAGTTTCAGCTTCATCAAAAACTTTAAAGTCGGCACCATTTATTAAACTAGCGCTATCCTGCTTGCTAACAAAAACACTTGCCGGTTTTTTTAAATTAAGTATGCTGATATCAAAACGAATATCGGGTTTATCGTTTCCGTAACGCCACATAGCATCTTCCCAGGTCATGCGTTCTACGGTATCGGTATAATCAATACCCTTTACATCTTTAAAAATTCTTTTTATCAACCCCTCAAACATGTTCAAAATATCTTCCTGCTCTACAAAAGCCATTTCGCAATCTATTTGTGTAAACTCAGGTTGTCTGTCTGCCCGTAAATCTTCATCTCTGAAACATTTTACAATTTGATAGTAACGATCGTAACCGCTCACCATCAGCAATTGCTTAAATGTTTGCGGACTTTGTGGCAATGCATAAAACTGTCCCGGGTTCATTCTTGATGGCACCACAAAATCCCTGGCACCTTCCGGAGTACTTTTGATTAAAAAAGGCGTTTCAATATCCATGAAATTATTTTCGTGCAAATAATTTCTGGCAGAACGGTTTACCTGGTAACGCAGTTCTAAATTTTTCTTTACAGCGTTTCTTCTTAAATCAAGAAAACGATATTTCATACGTATATCTTCACCGCCATCGGTATCATCCTGTATAGTGAAAGGGGGAACGGCTGATTTATTTAAAATTTTAAATTCGGTAACAGCAATTTCCACTTCCCCGGTTAGGATGTTTGCATTTTTGCTGCTGCGTTCGTTTACTTTACCGGTAACCTGCAAAACAAATTCACGGCCCAATGGATTGGCATCCAGTTCAGCATTCAGCGCTTCTGAAAATAATAGCTGGGTTATGCCATAGCGGTCACGCAGATCAACAAAAGTGATGCTGCCGAATTTACGAACGGTTTGTACCCATCCGGCCAGGGATACTTCTTTATTGATATCGGTTAATCTTAATTCGCCACAGGTGTGAGTTCTGTACATTTTGTTTGTTTTTTTTACGGACTGCAAATATAAGGCAAAACCCCCTCCACCCCTTAAAGGGGGAACCAGCGGTAGATCATAAAACTTCTAAAGGCTATGATGGAGTTTCCAAAGGCAAAGGTAGAGTTTCCAAAGCCGTAGAAGAACCTTCCAAAGGCACAGGTAGAGTTTCCAAAGCCTCAGAAGAACCTTCCAAAGGCTCGGGTAAAGATTCTAAAGGACAAGATGTCATTTCTAAGGGCTCAGATTGAGCTTCTAAAACCTAAGATGTCATTTCTAAAGGCGTACAGAGAGCTTCTAAAGGACCTGAATTAATTTCTAAAGGATGGAAATTGGTTTCTAAAAGGTTTGGAAATTACCAAAAATGCCCTGGCAAAGGGGGCTAAGTTGGCGGAATGCTTATTTTGGCTTGCAGCTTTCCGTTTCTTGTTCTTTTTTGCTTCTCCAAAAAAGAACCAAAAAAGGAGCCCGACAAAGGATTACATCCCCTTTGTCGGATGGTTCCCTGATTTGGCTTTGGTGCTACTGTGGCTTGTACATTGGTAATTCTATTGGTAGGCATAAGAGTTTTTTGTACCACTAAGTTTTTTTAATGCAACATTTTGATTTACTGAAATTAATCTTATGATGCGTTAAATGATAAAGTGTAACTTTATTTAATGAATGAGAATAATCTTATCGAAAAAGACAAATACATTAATTTATCAAATATTGCAGCGCTTGTCAGTTTTTCATTACTTATTGCAGTAGTGTTTGCTTTGATACGGTGTCACTTCTATTTTCAAGTCCTTTTGCATGTTCCTATTTTTCAGTTTGTGGATGCCTCGGAATTAGTTTTAATGACTGCGGGGTCGGCAGTTACATGGACGTTTTATCTTGGTGCAAACTCATTAGCAGGTTTCATTAGAAAAGGAAATGATTTTAACTCATTCCAAAAATGGGTCTTCCAATTATTTTTATTATCCTTCGGATTATTCTATGTGTGGATCAATTATATGAATGACCCCATAATTAGAGAAGTGGTACGTTGGCCATTAAATTATTGGTACATTTTTTTCCCACTTCTAGCACTTTTAATAATAGCTTATTTGTATCCAAATAATGATATGCCGGTCTTTTTAAAAAATAATAGATTTATTCTTCCTTTGGTTTTGACGATATGGTATGCTTTATTTGAAGGATGGGCTAACTATGAAGTAATTATTAAATCGAAACATACAAATAACATTTCAGTACAAACAAAATCTTTTGGTATTATTAAAACCGATAGTGTTATTGTAAATGCAGGACGTACAAAAAATTATTGGTTTTTTTATAATCGAACTACCCATCTTACAAGAGTAATTAAGACAGAGGATATTGAATTAATTGATTTTGATGCCGAGAATAAATAATATCCAAAGTAGAACCAAATTATTAATTCGGTTAGATAAAAGCCCAACAAAGCTTCACTGCACAAGAGTGCGACGCCAATGAAGCCAAATAGAATTCATGTCGCCCGGTACAAAAACAAAAAAGTCCCCGAAGGGACTTTTAAGAAATTCAACATTTTAATTCGCTTCCGGCTTATCACTCTTCTTCGTATCCATCATTTCCATCAGCTTCATGCCGAGCAAACCGTTGATGCCGCCATCAGTGCCGGTGCCGCCGCCGATGAGGATATCAGGAATGATCTTGATATTACCTTTGGCAATTTCTTCGGTTATTTTGTAACGGGTAAAGTTATCGCCGCCCATGGCTTTAACCTGCAACTCGTAGGCTTCGGCTGTTGATTTACCAATGGCCATAATTTTTTCAGCTTCGGCCAAACCGGTTTTGCTGATCCTTTCAGCATCGGCGCTGGCATTGAGTTTGGTGGCTTCGGCCTGGGCACCTGCACGGGCCTTGGTTGCTTCGGCTTCGGCATTTGCACGCATTTTTGTAGCGGTTGCTTCGGCATCTACCTGAAGGCGTAAACTGTTTGCATCACCCTCTGCTTTTTTTACGGCAGCATCGGCAGTGCGCTGAGCAATCTCAACACTTTGTTGTGCTTTTACAATCTCTTTCTGCATATCGGCAATGGCCGTTTCTTTTTCCATACCCTGGCGTTTTTCCTGCGCCATGCGTTGGGTGCTGTAGGTTTTTTCTTCTTCCTGTGCAATTTTACGATCGGTTAAAGTTTTCATCAAAGATTCTGGCGGAACGATATCACCGATCAACGTATCAACAGCGTTTACGTTGTATTCGTCCAGCACTTCTTTCATGTTGTCTTTAGCGGCTTGTTGTCTTTCTTTACGGGTGCTAAGGAAGGCGATCACATCACTATCCTGAGCCGAGTTACGGAAGTAGTTACCGATGGTTGGCTCCAGCACTTGGCTAACCAAATTATTCATGCTACCGAAACGTGCAATTACTTTGGGCGCTTCGTTGGCGGGTATGTGTATGATCTGCGACACATCGAGATTAAAAGGGAAACCATCCTGCGAACGCACCGTGATGGTTGATAAATTTTTATCTAACTGATGTGCTTCGCTTCTGGTGTTGGCCCAGTTTAAAACGAGGTTAGTTGTTGGCACCAGTTCTACTTTCATAATGTATTTATTGAAAGGATATTTGCCGGGGCCGTAAGGTTCCATCCATACACCACGCTGGCCCTTGCTTACAATGTTACCGTGTTTAAATGCTTCGCCGGTAAGGTCCTTACCATCCTGGCCAATATAACTAATAACCACTCCAACATAACCAATAGGTACATCGGTCATGGGCACTTCTTCAATTTGTATGGCCCATGGGTTTATGTTGTAACTACCTGCCAAAACGATAGACGGTTGCAAACCACGATTACCATCGTTTTTAAGAAAGCTGTCGAAGTCCTGGAAATTATTGTGGCCCTCTACATATTTACCTGCAATCTGGTTGCCCTCAATAGGCTGACCATCGAGGCTGGTAACAATACCCACCATGTTCTCATGAATGATAACCATGGGAGTTACTGTTACGGTAAATGCAAAGCTGTTGATACGATATGTACCTGCGGTGATGTAAGATGTTTGACGACCTTTTTGTCCGTTGTTGTTTAAAAAACTTACTGCATCCTGAAAGTTATCACTTTCTACCCGGCGGCCTAATATAGCGCCGGTGGGTATTTCGGCACCGTCGTTACTAAGTACGAGCCCAATATTACCTTCGGGAATAACGAGGAAGGGCTGCATGTTTACACCATACTGCCAGGGCCACATACCCCAATATAAGCCGGGTGCTAATGTTTTACCTTGAAAACCAGATTCGCCTTTGGTGGCGATGATACGGCCATCGGGCAGTGAACGGTTGGCACCAAAAAGCACGAATTTTTTAGTAACGAGCCCTATCCTGTTTTCGGGTACGATGACCATACCGAACAGGAAACGGAGAATAAATTTATAGAGGACGAGTGAAAATATTATCACTACAATCCACCAGTAATTGACAAAGAAATTTGAAAAGTCCATAGTTTAGAGTTTTAGTTTAGGTTTTTGTTTTGGTTCCAGTTGGCGTACACTTCGGCCTGTGGCCCCACTACGCCTGGTTTATTTTACAGGGTTGATTAATAAGCATCAAGCTACTGATAATTATTAAAAATCCCGTTAATAAATCATTACTGATAATTAATTGTGAAAAACTGCTGGCGGCTTAACCCGTTGGCGAAAGTTAAAGAGAAGGGCAGCAATAAGATGGTACATTTTACATTAGAGCGAGGCTCTGTTTATGTTTGAGATGTAAAGGTATGTGGGCGGCAATTGCTGCGCAATAGAATCCGATACAGTCGGGATTTTTACTTTCACAAGTGGTAGAGTATGTGTTATGAGTGGTAAATTAAAAAAATAAACCAATAACAGTTATTACATTGTTTCAATAGCATTTTTATGTGTTGGTTTCCATACCAAATAATAATACGCAAGCATTAATATACCGATACAGAAGGGGATAAGGGCTAAGTATTTATAAGAGATGATGCCATATACAATGATGGTATCGAAATGAAAAAATTCGCTGATCATCCAGTAACTGTTTGCCATTATCCATAATGCAATGGCTACGTTGTGGCACAGTTCACTCATGTATTGCCGGGTGCGCCATGCAATTACAATGGCAATTATTAAAGTAGGAAATATCATAGCTACACCCAATGGCCGCCATACCATACACCAGCTGATATCTTTTAACAACCAGAAAACAATGTGCAGGTTTTCCATTTTGCGAAAGCGGACGGGGATGTTGTAGGTTTGTTCTTTTGACATGTAAGCAGTTATAAGTTATGAATTATAAGTGATGAGTTAAAAATACAAAAACCTCTTGCAAAATAACTCATAACTCATAATTCATAATTCATCATTCCACCGTCACCCTTATTCCTTCGCTATGGCTTGTAAATTCAGGTGCATACATACATTGTATGGTTGTAATGCCATTGCTGAAATTACCAGCATGTGTTACAAACACAGGATACTCAAAAACATAACTGCCACGGGCCAGCCAGCCAAAGAAGAAATTGGTGCTGGCATCTTTGGTGCTTTCGTAATAACCGAGGCCGCCCTGATATTTGTATTCGCTTAAAACATTGGTTGGTTCCATGCAGGCAGCACGCATGTCTTTCATGTGTACGTATTCCATATCACGATCAACTTTAAGTTCGATACGCACTTTTATTTTATCGCCCACTTTTAATTGTGCGCCATCTGCCAACGCAACCAGCACCGGACCATTATCTGAATTCTTTTCGATGAATAATTTTTTAACCAGTTTTAGTGGTGTTTCTGCAGAAGTTATTTTATCGAGGTCTTCGAAGTATTGCCAGTAAACTGAACCCCAGGAAGACGAGCCCATACCCCCTCCGCCCCCTGAAGGGGGAACTTTGGAGCCTGATGAATTTATTGAGACTGTAATGTTGCCCATGTCTGGTTTTACTTTGTCGCTTTCAAATCTTTTTTTGAAATAGCCGGTGCCGGCCTCATTTGCATCATCGGTGCTTTTAATTACTGTGCTACCTAAATTGATGGTTACTTCTTTTTCTTCTGCCAGCCTATTATTGCCGCCAAGCAGTAAAGCATAACATGCTTCTGCCGTGGCTTTGGTGGTTTTCCAGTTTTGTGTTTGCTTTTGTTTAAGCAACCAGGTTTTCAGATCATCAACGGTTGAATTATTTTTGTCAATATCCATAAAAGCTTCTATCATCATAGCCTGACTTTCTATTGGAGCCTGGTGCCAGTAGTAGCCACCTGTTGTCCATTCTTTCCAGTACATGCCCAACTCTTCTTTGTTGATAGCATTTTCTTTTAAAGATTTGATGATGGCTTTTGGCGTTGTTGCATCATTGCTTCTGTGCAATGCCAGCGCAATCATGGCCTGCATATACTTACTGTTGCTTAGCCAGTATTTTTTAGCCTGGCCGGTGTAATAATTATAAGCTGTTTGCGAAGCTGCTGCAACTTTATATTCGGGGAAGAAGCTGCGCATGTATAAATATTGAATTTGAATACTGCTTAAATTATTGCTGCTTAGTTTTGCTTTATACCTGATAAGGTTATCATAATCTTCTTTTATTTTTTTATCAAGATAAGGAACCGATTTATCAATGATGGTTTTTATGGTTTGATAATTATCTCCGGTTAATGCATTTAGTTTTCTTAAATGGCCGATACCGGTTGTAATGTACTGCGTCATGTAGCGATCATCCATTCCACCTTTAAACCAAACAAAACCACCGTTACTGCTCTGCATTTCGTTTAGTTTGTTGAAAGCTTTGCTTTGCTCTGCACTCATACGCACCATATCAAACAGCAAGGCAATATTTTTCTTTTGCTGATTTTCGTTTTGTGCTTCCAACACCCAGGGAGTTTCCTGCAATAAGGCAGATTTTAATTCCTGATTTTTCTCAAGATTGCTCATTAGTGCGGCTGTATCAATATTCTTCCACCTTTCAAAAACCGCTTTAATTTTTGGCATTGACCGGCTGATATAACTTGCCAATGTATTGGCATAATAACGGTTGAAAGTTTGCTCTGCACATTCGTAAGGATACTCCATTAAATAAGGCAAGGCTTGCACTGCATACCAGGCCGGATTGCTTGTGTATTCAACAGTTAAAGCATGATTAGTAATAGTTGTGCTGCTGCCACTGTTAAGCAATTTATCAAACTTAAAAGTTTTTGTGGTTTGATTACGCAGGTTGATAGGCATGCTTTCTGTAACCAACATGCGGTTGGTTAAAATGGGAATGGCCATTTCTTCACCATCAGAAAATTCGGCCCCCTCCAAACCTCCCCCCAAAGGGGAGGCTTTTGAAACAGCTTTTATTCTGTAAGTGAGTGCTGAATTAAAATTGAAAGGAATCTCCATCGGGAATTTTAGTGCCTGGCTTTGCCCTGCTGCTACTGTAAAATATTGCGAAGGAAAAACATTCTTAAACCAGCCATCAACCGGTTTGTTGGTGGCAGCATCCAGTAATTCAAGCGTGGCAATACCGGTTACTTCTTTCTCACTAAGGTTTACAATTTTGGCACTGAACTCCATATTATCACCCTCTCTCATAAACCTTGGGGCATTGGGCTGCACCATTAATGGCTTTTGCGTTACGGTTGTTTTTTCGCCATAAGCACTTGCTGCATCTTTGGTATGAGCAAGTGTCATCAGCTTCCATTTGGTTAATGCTTCGGGCATGGTGAAACTAAACTCAATATTGCCTTCGGCATCTGTTTTCAGATCAGGAAAGAAGAAAGCAGTTTCGTTGAAGTTTTTGCGGATTTGAACAGAACTGTTGTTAGTTGCGTCACTACCGATTTTCAAAAATGGTACGGCTGTAGTTGATATTCCCACGCTATCGAAAACGCCATCACTATTTGATTGACTACGAACTTGAAAACCTGCAACTTTCCCAGCCAAAGCCTTATTTACATTTCCAACAGGGCTTGGTGGAGGCGGAGGTGGGGAAGATTTTTTATCGTAAGCAACACTTCCTAATTCCATACGTTGACTATAAACCGCATCTCCTCCATAATATCCTCCACCATAAGCATAGGAATTTAATAATTGGTCGTAAGATTTAGCTGCTACCGTCAAATAATTGTATTCCATTTTACTAAACTCATCCGAACTCACTTTTGTAAATCCATTTATATTCCAGTACATAGTATTGTACAAACTGGGCCATATATTTGGCCTTTGCCAGTTGTGTGCTTTAAACTGGTCAAGACTTGCATCGTACATACCGGCCAGCATTTCTGCTGCAACTTTTTCGCCTTTGTTACCGGTTATTTTTACTTTCCATTTTTCGTTGGCACCGGGCAATAATTTATCACGGAAGGTTTCGTAACTGATGTTTAAGTCTTTGTTACTCCAGGGGATGATGAAAGCCTGATTGCCTTTATAAACACGGTTGTGTTTTACAAAAGCATAGCTCATTGCCATACCTCCTCTATCAGCTTCTCCCACAGATTGTGTAAATGGCGCAGGTTGGGTGTTGGTGATTGTTTTGTAGATTAAGGCATTGGATTTATCCATCTTGCTTAATGAATGTATTAACCATATGCTTTCAAACCCGGTTGCAATATTGTATTTGATTTGTTCACCAGGTTCTGCATTGCCTTTTATAACTTCAAGCTTTACAGCATCATAAATTTTTTCATTAGGTTTATTCGCTGTAAGCTGAATATATTTTTCTGCTCTTACAACTTCTCCATACTTATCTTTTGTTATTGCAATAACTTTATACCAACCTGCTGCCCATTGCCCACTGCTAATTGCCCACTGCCCACTGCTAATTGCCCATTGCCCATTTTCTTTCGTGCTGTCTGTCTTATCCAAAACCTTTTCTCCCATCGGCCATTTGTCTTTTTGATCCTCGTCTTTGTAAACATCATACGGGAAATAACCTTCGTATTCATTCTTACTCATCGTAAACTGGTCGGGCATTTGCCAGTATCTTTCTCTGTAAATTTTTGTGGGTGATATTACTTTTGTTATCGTAACATTTACGTTGGCCTTTTCAAAAATATCATTGAGGTTGGTGGTAGATATTTTTAAATTTTTCAGACTATCAGCCGGTAAAGTTTCAGGCATGTTAATTTCCAGTTGCAGCATTTGGTAAGCTACTGCTACCGAAGTGGTGCCACTTCTGGTTTCGCCGTTGATGTCGGTAATGTCTGCGCTTACTTCGTAATAAAATGTTGGCTGGTCTTTTTTATCAACCGCCTCATCGGGTATTGCTTTAAACTTAATTTTAAATTCGCCTTTTGCATCGGTTGTAGTTATGCCATTGGTAATTTCCATTTCTTCGTTATTGCCCGATGGAAAACCTTTGTAATAACCTCCCCAGCCCCACCAAATTGGGTAGCGCACTTTACGCACTACACGGTAACTCACTTTGGCACCATCTACATTATTGCCGGCATAAGCTTTTGCAGTACCGGTAACTTCAATGCTGTCGTTAATGCGGTAAGTACCTTTTGGTTTTTGCACTTCGGTAAAAAACTTGGGGCGTTTATATTCCTCCACACTAAAACTTACAGATGATTTTGTGGCAGTATCATACAGGCTGAAATTGCCGTTCATTATGCCTTCGGGCAATTTAAACGAACCTTTGTAACTGCCAAATTCATTGGTTGTAACATTCAGCTCTGCAGTTTTTTGTCCGTTTGCATCTTTAAGCTGTATGGAGGTTTTAAAATTTGAGACTACCCCGCTTTTGCTCACCTCTTTTTCTTTGGAAGTAACAATGCCTTTGAAGAATAAAGTTTGTCCGGGCCGGTAGATAGAACGATCAGTAAATAAAAAAGTATGCTTTTCAATTTCGGGTGTGTAGCTGTTGTAATAATAGGTTGAAATATTATCATCCATAAATAATTCATCTGCACCATACATAACCTGCATTGAAAAATTGCGGTACTCCTTGCTTTCTTTTACTTTAAAATATCCATTTTTATCGCTTGTATATCTTTCTGCCTTTACATCTTCATAAATATTTTTAGTGTAATTATATTTCTGTTCCCAAAGTTGTACCTGTGCGGTGGCAAGCGGTTGACCATTATCACGATCAAGCACATAATAATCGTTGTTGTTTGTGTGTATGTAGCTGATGTTGCTTACATAGGTTTGTTGCTTTGCAATGATGTTTTTTGTAAGAGAAAAATTTTGATCAATGCTAGCAAGAATTAAGTAAGTGCCGATGGGCAATCCATCAATTTTTATTTCGGCAGCATGCTCCTGATAATCCTGCAAGTCGGGTAGATTAACACTCCAGCTTTTAACCGGTTTCATGTCGATATAAGCTTTCCAGAGTTTTTCGTATTCTCTTCTGTCGAGATTTTTTAATTCTTCTCTGGTTGTTTTTAATACACGCAGGTAAAGCGTTTTTATGTTTTTATATTTAACCAGACTGCGGAATGGTTGCAGCGGCACATTCACCTGCTCGGTTTCTATATTTAAAGATGGCTGTTCAATCTGTAACAAAGTATTTTTTGCATTTACTCCTCCTTCTGATTTTGGGAATTTTGTATAAACAGTTTCAAACAATTCCTTCGCCCTTTTTACTTCGTACTGGTTTTCGATTTTTGTAAATGGTTTAAACTGTTGCCCACGTGTGTAGTAAATATTACCCCGTAAATACATGGCCTGTGCTATTGCCGGGTTGTTTGGGTATTTTTGTTCAACTGCCAGCAATGCATCTTCAAAAATTTTTTCTTTGTTTTCAATTACTGCATTCTGGTTTACAAAATTTAAACGAATTAAATCAACTTCAATAAATGCATCGGGGTTAGCATCTGCTAAGTGAAATTTAAGTACATCCTGAAAAACAAGCAGGGCCTTGTGTTGCAGGGAAGAGCTATCTTTAGTTTTAAATGATTTCTTTACAAAATCCTCCGCCCTGGCAAACGCAGCCGCATCATCTATTATAAACTGATAAGCCGGTTTGGTAACGCCATCTTCATCGTTCATAAAAAACTCCAGAGCACGGTGCGTTAAAAAATCGTAAAGGGTTGGGCGAAGCTGGCGGGTATTTTCTCCTTTAATAATAATAGCATCCAGTCCATCAAGTTTTGTTGATTTTAAAATGGCCTCATTTTGTAAAGAGGCTTTGTATAAATCTGAAATAGTTGCATATAGTTTATCTATGCTCCAGGTGGTAATATCTTTATTTTTTTCTTGAGCAAGTTTAGTGCGGTCGTAAAATTTCCAGCGGTTGTTCTGCAGGTATTGCCAAAACATTTCGGCCTGCATGCTTTGTAAAATATTT
>JANMBZ010000201.1:0-7570 GCA_031360765.1 Chitinophagaceae bacterium | reverse complement strand
AGCAATGCCGATAGAGGGGCAAACCGTCATTACCATTTGCTCCTGGTTATACTTGGTTATGCCATACACAGAAGATGGATGAATTTTTGAATCTTCGTCTGTTGCAACTAATTGTAAAGCACCTTCAATGCCCGGATAAGTTACTTCAAAATATCCTGCATCCATATTTATTGAAAGCCGGTGATCAGGATAAACAGTTTCACCTTTTGCTGTAAGATATTTTCCCTCACCATAAATAGATCTTGAAGAAGCGACAACAACTTTTTTTACTTTGGTTTTATTGTTAGCCAATATATCCAGCATGATGGCTGTGCCGCCAACATTTACATCGGTGTATTTTTTTATCTGGTACATTGATTGACCGGTGCCGGTTTCAGCAGCAAAGTGAACAATCGTCTCATTATTGCCAATGGCTTTGTTCCAGTCTTCAACACTGGTTACAGAGCCTTTAATAAAATGTACTTTATCTTTTATCGAATTGTATAAAGGAGAATTATTTTCAGGTTCCGATCCATGTATTTGTTCCGATAAATTATCCAGCACGGTAACCTCATAGCTTTTTTCAATAAGATACAAAGCCAGGTTTGACCCTATGAACCCTGCGCCGCCTGTTATTAAAATCTTACTCATTGTTTATTGATTCAAATAAATTGTCCGTTCTTATCCGTTTTTTGCCATTGTTTTGTTTCAAAGTTGTAGCGCTTAATGATTACTGCCGGAGACCCGATGGCTACACAGTAATCAGGAATATTTTTATTTACAATTGAGTTGGCACCAATCACACTGTTCTTACCAACGCTTGCACCAATCACACAAACATTTTCGCCCAGCCAGGCACCATCACCGATGATGACTGGGTTTGTTTGTTTGATAGGCTGATCGATTACCGGCAGATCAACATTTTCGTA
The DNA here is from genome assembly GCA_031360765.1 of Chitinophagaceae bacterium. Lineage (GTDB taxonomy): Bacteria > Bacteroidota > Bacteroidia > Chitinophagales > Chitinophagaceae > Ferruginibacter. The sequence goes on along the minus strand of JANMBZ010000201.1, from coordinate 6,662 downwards.
ACTATGCAAGTTGTCGCTGATGTAAACCTTATCAGCCATCAAAACTTTTTTGCCAATTTCAATTTTTGATGTGGCATAAATATGGCAAAAACGGCCGATGTAAGTGCCATCGCCAATGGTAAGTTTTGGATCGGCTTCGCCGGTGAGCGGTTCGCATGCAAGCCAGCCCTTATCGTTGATATAAACTTTTGATCCAATGAAAATTCTGGCATGCCCGTTAATGGTTGTATGTATCAGCCTGGTAGATGAACCTATTTTACCAAAGAATATTTTATAAACGGGGTATTTGAACAGGTAGTATGCCAATAAATTTATTTTCCTGAGCATGAATGCGATTGATTTAACATGGCTTGTGGCCAAGCCTGAATTGAGGGCAAAGTAACCAAATTTAGTTTAAATGAAGTACGCTTATATATTCAGTGATTTCAAATAAGACAACATTGGCTAATTTAAATTCTTTTATTTTTACAGCAGATAGTAAATTGACAAAGCAAATTTTTTAAATGAACATATTTCAACGGGTTTATATTGCCATTTTTAAATCGGCAGGTAAGAAGATTTATAAAAAATCCTTGCAAAAGGTTATTACTCCCAACCTTTATCCGGCTCTTGAAGCCGATGCAGTACATTTTAAACACTTTGGGCTTATTGGTGATATTATTTATGCCATTCCGGCCATGCAGGCGCTTGCACAGGGAAGAAAAATTCATTTGCATCTGCAGATTAATCAAAAATCGATGTATAAAAAGGGGATGAATCACCAGAATAAGGACAAAATACTTACAAAAAAAAGTGTTGAGTTGCTGGCACCCTTACTTTTAGCACAGCCCGATTTTGCAGTTTGTGATATACTAACCGACCAGCGTATTGATTTTGATATGGACTATTTCAGAAAATATCCTTTTGATTATAACAAGGGGCATATCTGCCGCTGGTATTTTCAAACCTATGGAGTAACCTCAGACCTTGGTAAACCCTGGTTACAGGTAGCACCCAATACCGTGTTTAAAGACGAGATTGTAATTGCCCGAAGTTTTCGTTACCGGGCACCTGGGATTTCTTATGCCTTTTTAAAGGATTATACCAATATCACTCATATTGGGTTAAAAGAAGAATATGAAGACTTGAAAAAGGAAGTACCAAACCTGAAACACAAGCCCGTAAATAATTTCCTGGAGTTGGCTGCAGTGATTGCCGGATGTAAATTCTTTATTGGTAACCAATCCTTTCCTTTTGCAGTAGCCGAAGCACTAAAAGTGAATAGAATACTGGAGGTTTATTTCGAATGCCCGAACGTAATTCCCGAAGGAAGCAATGGTTATGATTTCTGCTACCAACCTCAGTTTGAGAAAATATTTAAAGAACTCAACTTTTAATCCCAAACGGATTAATTTATCATAGGAATTTTTTTTCCTTTTGCAGAAAATCCTCAGCAACGGAGTTATCTGCGTCATGAAAAATACAAATGTCATAATAGCCCATCAGATTTTTTGTTGATGAAACATATTCATGCAGGTAAGTAATTTCCGCTACATTTTTAATTTCAGTAGCAATTACCAGGGTTCCTTTATGATCGAAAAAAGCAATTTTATTGTACCCATACCTGCTGAAAGATAGTACGGTAGATAAACCCTCTTCCTTGATGGCTTTCATATTTTCCCTGTTGTATTCAAAAAACAGAACGGGTTTATGTTTTTCAATAATAGCTGTAGCCCCTCTTAACACGATCGTGTCAAAGCCTTCAACATCTACTTTCAGGAGTTTAACTTCTGCAATATCAAAGCCCAAACCTGCAATTACATCATCCAGTGATTTAAAGGATATTTCTTCTGTGCCCGCTGCATCCGGAATGATGGTATTATTCCATCCAGTTTTTTCCATGCTCACTTTTGTATTCTCTGATTTTTCTCCCAGGAATGTTTTAATAAGCTTCACATCGCTGAATTTGGCAGTATTTTTCTGAAGGTAGTTAAATGAAGTTTCATCTCCCTCAATACCAATAACTGGTACATCAACAGCCGATTTCAGAACAGCAATGGTATCACCTACATTGGCACCTACGTCAATTACAGTCATGCCAGGATATTTTTTATGTATTGATGTTGCCAAGCGTCCCAACTGTGCATTCAGGTCGGGATAAATTTTATAATTGCCCAACTGAATATTGGTGCCTGGCATAGTAACGGGATATTTACCAACCAGTACTGTGCCTTCTCCTTTTATTTTAGGTATATACGGAATACCTGTCTTTACAATATCGTATCCATACCTGTTTAAAAAATCCCGGATAATTTTTCTCATAATTGTTGTCTTAATGCTTTTGGGTGAAACAGTTTCGATTAAAGTAAACGCTGTGTTTCATTATCTTCGCAAAACTAAAAGTAAATTTTATTTATGGGCTTCTCAATAATCAGTAAATTAAAAAAAGTACTGGTGAGTTCTTTTTTTCCTCATGTAAGGAGAAGCTATTCACAAAGTGGCGAAGATATAATTATTAGTGATTTATTTTTAAGATTGGGCATACCAAATCCCGATTATCTTGATATAGGTGCTAATGATCCCATTTCATTAAATAATACTTACAGGCTTTATACAAGGGGTAGCAGGGGCGTTTGCATAGAACCCAATCCTGTGATGTATAAAAGGCTTTTGCAAAAAAGACCCCAGGATATAATTATTAATGCAGGCGTGGCTTTTGATGAAAAACAGCAAGCAGATTTTTACATGTTTCCAGCTCAATTTCACGGACTAAATACTTTTTCCAAAGAGGAAGCTGCCTTTTGGGAGCATACTGGCAATGAAGAAATTGGTAGGCATAAACCTGAGCAGGTTATTTGTATGAAGCTGATTGATATCAATGAAATTATGGAAAAATATTTTACAAGGCAACCTAATTTGGTTTCGATTGATGTAGAGGGACTTGACCTGGAGATAGCAAAATTGATAAATTTCGAAAAATTTAAGCCTGAAGTTTTTTGCCTGGAAACGCTGGGTTTTGTTGGAGGAAATAAAGAGATCAATAAAACTGAAATTGTAGACTTTTTTATCAGTAAAGGTTATTTTGTTTACGCAAATACCTATATCAATACTATTTTTTGCCGCATGGATGCTTATATAAACCTGGCTTAATCCGTTTTAATAATAGCCAGAGCTGCTTTAGCTGCAATATTGCCCCAATAAAAGTGTGTAAAATAAACGGGAGGAATTATTTCTGCTGGGTTTATTGTTTTGATAAAATCTGCAAAAGTGTCCCAATCATTATCGCTTACCAGCTTCATTTTATTGCCGGTTATTTTATCAGGAATGCCAATGGCGCCGCTTTGGGTACTTATCACTGAAAGATCATAGCCTAAGGCCTCTACAACTTTGGTTTTAATGCCGCCGCCATCTATTACCGGGTTAACAAAAATATCTGCTCCTTTAAAATATAGATTGATGTCGGTTACAAAGCCTGCGTAAATGATATTCTTTGGCAGGTAATCTGCCAGCTCATTATATGTTGGCGGAAGTTTGTTACCACAAATAATAATTTTGTAACTGAAATTATTATCAGCAAGTAACAGCGGGTTTATTTTTTCAAGAATAACATCCAGTGCATCCAGGTTGGGTTTATAACCAAGGGTACCATTAAAGAGCAATATTTTATCTGAAGCTGTGATGTGGTGGAGTGTACAAATTTGTTCCCTGGCAGCTTGTTTATCAGCAAGGGCAGGGGCTTCACTTAATTCAAAACCATAGGTAATGGTTGTACATTTTTCGGCAAGGAGCTTAAAATTTTTGATGGCAAAATTTCTGTCATCATCATGAATAAAGAAGCTGTGGTAAGCTTGTTTGTGGGTAAATTTTTCATAATGCCATAAAATACCCCACCACCATTTGTTGATACTTTTAAACCGCAACGATTCTATATTATGAGAATGAACGATGAGCTTAATGTTACAGAACCATTTTAATAAAATACCCAGCCAGCCATAATATGGATGCTCAATAATGAGGTGAGATATTTTATGCTCTCTTATTAATTTACGGATAGTAAAAAAGTAAAAAACATTGATATACCGGAATTTGTTTTCGCTGATTATGGGCAACAACCGGTAACCTGTTGCATAAGCCGCATCATTACTTTTGGTTGTAACACAGGTTAGATTTACTTCTTTACAAAAAAATTTATAAAAAAAAGCGATGCCTTTTTGCCCTCCCATTTTTGGAGGCAAAAAATTGTAGGAAATTATGCTGAGTAAATTGGTCATGTTTAAAAAAAGTACAGAACTTAAGCCTGCACTGATCCGCTACTTCCTGCTTTTTTTTTATACCAGAAAATTAATGTTGCAATAATTGTTAAATAAACCAGGATGGTACACCAAAAAGATATGCTGTTGCCGGTATAGTAAGCCTTTGGCTCAAATTTAAATTCGATGCTGTGTTTGCCCGCCGGTAAAGCAATACCCCTTAACAGATAATTTGCTTTTACATATCCGGTTTTCTGGCCATCAAGGTATGCATTCCATCCGCGGTTGTAATAAATTTCGCTCATTACTGCAAACTGCGGAGCAGCGGCACTGTAGGCATATGTAATTTTATCATTTTGCCTTTCGCTTATTTTGATAGTGGCAGTACTGTCGTATTGTGGTAATTGTGTAATAACTGTTTTAAAGCTCTCATTGATTACGGCAGTATCTCTTAAATTGGTACTGTCTAAAGCCAGCATTTCATTGTTGGGAGAGTTTACAAATTTGATGCTTTTAACCAGCCAGCAAGGTCCAAATGCAGCCGGATTTTGCTGGGCAATTGGTCTTCCATTTGCATCCTGGCCAATAAAATATTTTGTATTCAGCATATTAAATACACTCATGTTGCCACGGGATAACTGATGTTCAATCAGATCCTGGTACAAACCTAATTTAGCAGGACTGTAACCACCGATTGAATTATGATGATAAGAAGTTAATGACTCCTGTGAAAAATTTCCGTTTTGATTAAATACCCTGAAATTGGCGTGATCCGGATCCTGTAAAATCTGCTTATCGGCAGGTGAGGGGGTAAATGCATCTGTTACCTCTTCTGCTTCCTTAAAATTGTCAAAGCTCAGATATCGTTTATCAATACTTATTAAATCAAATAATGAAATAGCGGTTAAAGCTACCGTAGCTACAATGGGTGTTAGCTTCTTTTTAAGCATCAGCCAAATGATAACGCCTGCAACTGCAATCAGTAAAAATGTTCTTAATAAGTCGCTGCCAGCTTCGTTTTTACGGTCACTTCTTAAGGCAGTCATTAAATCTTTACTCATTTCTTCTGCCTGTTGTATTACCTGCGGATTTGCCTGCTGCCCTGGCTGGGTTCTGGAAAAATTTTGAACAAACTCTTTTTTTATGTCTTTATCTCCTTTACCGGTATAATCCGCAGTAAACCAAAAAACACCAATAAAAACCAATACAGCCATTGCAGCAATAGCACCCCGCATTAATTTTTTATAAGATGCTGAAAAGTTTGTTTCATTTACCAGTTTACCAAGGGTTAAAGTTGCCAGTACGGGAATACAGATTTGCGGTATTATTAATGCCATGCTGGGCGCCCTGAACTTATTGTAAAAAGGAAGGTAATCCAGCAAGAAAGAATTAAAGCCCATCAGGTTGCTGCCCCAGGCCAAAAGTATTCCTATTATGCTAGCAGATACGATCCACCATTTTTGCCAGCCCTGTACATAAAACAATCCTACAATAAATAAAAAACACATAATTGCTCCCAAATAAACAGGGCCGCTGGTAGTTTCACTTAAACTACTCATACTGCCCCAATAGGAATAGCTGTTTAGTGCTCCCAATGCATTTTCTTCAGGTACACCAATTTCGGTGAATTTTTCTACCATTTTTGATGAAGCGGTATGTTCCTTACCCCCATTACTTCCGCCAAACAAACCCGGAACCATAAATGTAAAAGTTTCCATTTTGCCCACACTCCAGCGTAATGCATAGTCCTTATCCAAACCTCCTTTTGTTTTATTTCCACTGCTGTCATCAGTGTTTAGTGTAAGCTGAGAAACGCCACCTCTCATGGTTTCTTTTGAGTAATCGTAAGTGGGTAATATGAAAACTGCACATACGCCTAATCCAATGATACCTGCTGTTAAACCCAAAGCAGATGCTTTAAGGCCATGTAAAACTTCTTTTTCTTTAAAAGCTTTTATTAAATAAGCAATAGTAATACAAAGTGAAATTATAATCAGGTAGTAAACAACCTGCAGATGGCTTTGGCCAATCATAAACGATGCAAATAAAACAGTAACTAAAAAGCCAACCAGATACTTTTTTTGGAAGAGAAGCATTAGTCCTGCTATTAGCATGGGTGCATAAGCTATACACATCATTTTTGTATTGTGCCCTACAGAAATTATGATTGGATTATAGGTGGAATAAGCATAAGCCAAACCTCCAAAAATAGCTACCCAGGGACTTACTCCTAAAACAATACACAAAATATAAAAACACAAACTTGCCAAAAAGAAAAAAGAAACCGGTTCTGGCAGCCATAATGATATTGATTTTCTTATTACTTCCAACCCTGCAGAAACTTTGGTAACGGGCTCGCCTGCAATCTGAAAAGTTGGCATCCCACCAAACATACTGTTTGTCCAGAGCGGAAATTTGCCTGTTTTTTCTTTT
>JANMBZ010000158.1:0-38238 GCA_031360765.1 Chitinophagaceae bacterium | reverse complement strand
AATAAAGCAAAATATTTTTCACCTTCTTTTGGCGGGCGTACACTTCCGTAAACGGTATCGCCTGTTTTTAATCCAAATAATTTTATCTGGCTGGGCGATACATAAATATCATCGGGCGATGATAAATAATTGTAATCGCTGCTACGTAAAAAGCCATAACCATCGGCCATCATTTCCAACACACCTTCGCCTAAAATCACGCCATCAAACTCAATATTAAAAACTGGTTGTTGCCTTGTTTGATTGTATTGTTTTGCAGGTGGCTGCGATGATCCTTCTTCACTCATATCGGTTTCTGGTGCCTGGTCCTGCTGATCTTCTGCAGCCAGCATTTGCGCAATGGCAGCGGGGATGGTGCTTTCCTGATCTGTTATCGGTTGTACATCAGCATCCTCTTCTTCTTCAACCTCTACCTGTTTTTTAACGGTCTTCTTTTCTACTTCTGCTTTTTTAGGTTTAGCAGCAGCAACCGGTTCTGGTGCACCTTCTGTTTCAACAGGCTTTACAATCCGTTTACGTTTTGGCTTTTCGCCTTCGTCTTTTTTTTCTGTGTTCATATTGGTTTGGGTTTCGAGGATCTTGTTTACCAGATCCTGTTTAGCAAGTTTTTTTGCGTTGGAGATGTTATATTGCTCTGCAATATCAAGCAACTCAGGAACGAGCAGGTCGTTCAGTTGTGAAATGTCGTACATAAGTAATGAAAAATGATTTTCTTCAAAAATCCCGTCTTAAGTCTGAAAAATAGTGATTGAGAATTTATATTGATGGAACTTGAACCGCTGATAAGGTATTTTTTGAAAGTTGCTCCTCAGCCAGATTCTAATGCAATATTACGTTGTTTTTTTAAAAAAAAGGAATTTTTTTGGGGACGATCTGTTAATCTTTGATTGGGCAGAGGTGGCGACGCTCCGTTCAAAATGGGTAATTCTATTGGGCATTAAATATGTTTTGTTGCATGTAGGGTAGTTTAGGATAACTTCTTAAACCACCGCATTCACCAATTGTCGACCCGCTTCAAAATCGCTGATATTCTGCATAGTGATTTGTGCAATTTGTATCAACGCTTCCTGGGTAAAAAATCCCTGGTGCGATGTGATAAGCACATTCGGGAAACTTAATAGCCGCATAATATCATCATCCTGAATTATGTTCTCGGACAGATCGTTGAAGAACAGTGTTTCTTCCTGTTCATAAACATCAAGCCCCAAATACCCGATACGGCCGGTTTTAAGCGCTTTGATCACAGCCCTGGTATGTATAAGTGCGCCACGGCTGGTATTAATAAGCATCACGCCTTCCTTCATCATACCAATAGTTTGGGCATTAATAATATGCCGGGTTTGTTCATTTAATGGGCAATGTAGTGATATTATATCCGCTTGTTCCAATAAATCAATTAAAGGCAAATAACTAACTCCAGCTTCTTCCAAATGTTTGTTGGCAATAAGATCAAATGCCAATACTTTGCAACCAAAGCCTTTCATAATATTACAAAATACCTGTCCTATTTTGCCCGTACCAATAACACCAACCGTTTTTCCATACAAGTCAAAGCCAGTTAATCTTTCAAGCGAAAAATTACCCTCTCTTACCCGGTTATATGCTTTATGTGTTTTTCGGTTAAGGGTTAAGATCAAGGCTGCGGCATGTTCTGCAACTGCATAAGGCGAATAAGCCGGCACCCTTACTATTGCAATATTATTTGCTTTAGCCGCAGCAAGGTCCACATTATTAAACCCGGCACTGCGCAGTGCTGCCAGCTTTATCCCAAGTGCTGATAATGCTTTTAACACAGCCGCATTCAATTTATCATTAACAAATAAACAAACGGCATTGCATCCATTGGCAAGGTTAACTGTTTGCTCATTAAGGGGAGCTTCAAAATATATTATTTCGTGGCCGGCCAGGTTTTGGTTAAAAAATTCCCGGTCGTATATTTTGGCTGAGAAGAAAGCTATTTTCATATCCAAAGATAGACTTAAGTTTGCCCTGCCACCTTGTATCCATAAAACCGTTGCGGCAATAGCTTATATTTGCTCTCCATAAATAATAAATATGTTCAACAAAAGAATAAGAATTAAAGAGCTGTTGGCAAGTGATAAAGCCAACTACGAAGCAACCGTAATGGGATGGGTACGTACTTTTCGCAACAATCAATTTATAGCCCTTAACGACGGCAGCACCAATAATAATGTACAGATAGTTGCTACACTTGGCCAGTTTGATGAAGCTTTGCTAAAGCGCCTTACCACCGGTGCCTGCATTAAAGCTACTGGTGAGGTAATTCCTTCTTTAGGCAAGGGGCAAAAAGTTGAGTTGAAAGCAACCTCTATAGAAATACTGGGCGATAGCGATGCAGAAACTTTCCCTATGCAACCCAAAAAACACAGCCTGGAGTTTTTACGGGAGAATGCTCACATGCGTTTCCGCACAAACACATTCGGTTCAGTTTTTCGAGTTCGCCATGCACTGGCATTTGCTATTCATAAATTTTTTAATGATAAAGGATTTCTTTATTTACATACACCCATCATTACCGCAAGCGATGCAGAAGGTGCCGGAGAAATGTTTAAAGTAACCGCATTGCCTTTGGATGGAACGGCTGCAAAAAATGAAGATGGTTCCATAAATTTTGCAGCAGATTTTTTTGGCCGCAGTACCAATCTTACCGTAAGCGGACAATTAGAAGGAGAACTGGCAGCAACAGCGTTCAGTGATATTTATACATTCGGACCAACTTTTCGTGCAGAGAACAGTAACACAACCCGCCACCTGGCTGAGTTCTGGATGATTGAACCCGAAGTTGCCTTTAACGACCTGGAAGATAATATGAACCTGGCAGAAGCATTTATCAAGTACGTGATAAAATATGCCATGGATAATAATAAAGAAGACCTGGATTTTTTAGCACAACGCCTGGAGGATGAAGAAAAACAAAAACCGCAAATTGAAAGAAGCGAAATGGGTTTGCTGGAGAAATTAAATTTTGTGATTGATAATGATTTTGAAAGATTAACTTATACCGAAGCCATTGAAATTTTAAAAGAAAGCAATCACAATAAGAAAAAGAAATTTCAATATTTGATAGAAGGCTGGGGAACCGATCTACAGAGTGAACACGAAAGATATTTGGTTGAAAAGCATTTTAAAAAACCGGTGATACTGACTGATTATCCCAAAGAGATAAAAAGTTTTTACATGCGCCAGAACGATGACGGTAAAACCGTTGCTGCAATGGATATTCTAGCACCAGGCATTGGCGAAATTGTGGGCGGCAGCCAGCGTGAAGAGCGGATGGATAAGCTTACCCAGCGAATGGAAGAAATGCATATACCTGCTGAAGAATTATGGTGGTATTTGGAAACGAGGAAATTTGGTACTTGTCCGCATGCAGGCTTTGGGCTTGGCTTTGAAAGGTTGGTGCAGTTTGTAACTGGCATGGGCAATATACGGGATGTAATCCCTTTTCCGAGGTATCCGAAGAGTGCGGAGTTTTAATCGCAGATTATGATGATTGTTTTGATTTAGCAGATGACGAAGAGGAAAATATAGAACAGAACCGGAGCTTATTGCTTCGGTTTTTTTTATAAGATTATTGATCAGGCATATATTTTAGACGGATGGCACTAATGATAAAAAAGTCACTTAAAATTCGGGGTACGGTTATTGAGTACCTCTGAATACACTAAATAAAACATTATGAGCAATCAAAAAAAATTTGGCGTTTGGATGGATACACAACACGCCATTGTGGTAGGAAGCAATGACACCGAAGCTGGTACACTTACTGTACTTGCACACATAAAAGGTGAAGAAGGTTCATCAATCAGCGGCAGCGAAAAATATGACAATAACCATAAACAAATGCTGCAGGCAAAATTTTTTAAAGAAATAGCCACACACCTTGTAAATGCTACGCACCTGCATGCAACAGGCACAGGCCAGGCGCAAGAGCAGTTTATGCATTACCTGGCAGAAACGCCCCAGTTTAAAAACACAAAAACAGAAGAATCTACCGCCAATAAAATGAGCGATGAAAGGTTGCTGGAGTTTTTTGCAGAAAAATTAAACTAAAGAATCAATCTTAAAAAAATTTCACGAAGCAGCAAAGGCCACAAAGAGTTTAAACTTTTCTTTGTGGCCTTTGTGGTTTTGTGGGAAATTAAAAATATAATTTTTAAGATTGTATACTTTAATACACAATGATTTATTAAAGGGTCTTATTCAATCAAATCCGTTTTGTTTTTTATTTCTTTAACAGCTGCAAATAATTTATCCAGATCTTGCTGGCTATTAAATGCGTTAATAGAATAGCGCAGATATACTTTATCGCCGTGCCGCATTACCGGTATTTCAATTTTATACTTATCGTAAAAATGGCTGTGTAATTTCTCCGGCTCTGTTGTTTTTATTTCGGCACTAAAAAGTTGTAGAATAAAATCATCTGTTAATGGCGCAAGAGGTTTACTTCCCAAAATTTCGCAAAGGGCAGGGGCGTTTTGTTTTACCAGTTTTCTGCATTCAGACGCAACCTGAGGCCAGTTGTGCGTTTTCATAAACTCAATGGCTGCAGGTATGGTTAAAAAAGCTGAGTAATCACGGGTACCATTCATCTGGTGATAATCTAAAAAAATTGAGTTCGATGGAAACATAGCTTTGTAACCCCAACTTACCACCAACGGATCAACCATATTTTGTAATTCTTTTTTTACGTAGAGAAAAGAACTTCCCTTGGGTGTCATCATCCACTTGTGGCAGGCACCGGTATAAAAATCAAAAGGCGAGTCCTGTAAATTCAATTCTATCTGTCCCGGTGCATGTGCACCATCTACAAAAGTTAGTATGCCTTTTTCTTTTGCTGTGGCACAAATTTCTTCTACCGGCAATTGCAGGCCTGTACTGCTGGTAATATGGCTGATGAAAACTAATTTTGTTTTGCTGCTTACTCCTTTAAAAAAATCTGCAACAAATTCCTCTTTACTTTTTATAGGCAGAGAAATTGGTTGCTTAATATAAACAGCACCTGTTTTTTCACAATAATATTCCCAGGCTTTATCGCAGGCTCCATATTCAATATCAGTTGTGAGAATTTCATCGCCGGGTTTTAAATCAAAACTTTTTGCTACTGTATTTACGGCATACGAAGGGTTTGTTACATACACCAGATCGTCTTTATGGCAATGCAGATAATTTCCCAATGCTTCACGTGCAGTTTCCAGGTATTTTAACCCGCTATCTGTAATAAACCTTACCGGCCCTTGTTCCAGCTCTAATTGAAACTGCTGGTATTTTTCAAATACTGGTTTTGGGCAGGCGCCAAAGGATCCAAAATTGAGATAGGTAATATCATCTCTTAATAAAAAATGTTGTTTGAAATTTTGCATTACCAAATATAATAGGATTTTGTTTTTTGCAAACTATAAAATATTTTTTCTGCGGCACATTTGTTTAACTACATAATTGCGATGCCCTGTAATAACTTGCATTATAACCTGTTATTTTTTTAAATTGTGCCGATAAATGACTAACGCTGCTATAATTCATTTGGCACGCAATTTCACTTAGGTGTATGTTACCGGAAATAAGCATAGATTTTACCTTTTCAATTTTTTGGGAAATCATAAAGTGCTCAATGGTAATGCCATTAAGTTTTTTAAAAATGCCAGCAAGGTAAGTATAGTTATAATTTAAGCGCTTACTTAAATAGCATGAAAATTTAATAGTGAGTGGCTCAGTTGAAAAGTGAATAATTTCTGATACAATATTTTTTATTTGCTGAACAAGTTGAACTTTTTTATCAAAAACCAACTCAAGTCCTGTTTCCTTTAAAGCAGCATCTAATTGAATTAACTTAAATCCTGGCACATTTTCTTTCAGTTCAATTTCTCCAATCGCAATGCGGTTTGCCTCCATTCCAAAATTTTGCAGTATGTTATTAACTACAATTTTGCATCGCTGGCTTATCATGTTTTTTATGTAAATAATCATAGTAACAGTTTTATATTAATTGCAGAATAATAACCATGCCAAAAAAAATTTTATTGTTAACGCCTTCCAAAATTCAGGACGCAAAAAATATTTATTACAATTAAATTACAATATCATTTTAAAACAATTAGTTAACTTTAAGTATGCCATTCTATAAAATCATCATCAGCTATTTATTAACCACCGTTGTTTTTTTTGCGGTAGATATGGCCTGGCTTGGCCTTATAGCAAAAGATGTTTATAAAAAATACCTGGGTAATTTTTTAAGCGATAAAGTAAACTGGCCGGCAGCTATCATTTTTTACCTGCTTTTTATTATCGGCATTTTTTATTTTGCCATACTTCCGGCGGTTGAAAAAAACTCTTTAACCAAAGCAATAATTGCCGGGGCCCTGTTTGGTTTTTTTACATACGCAACTTACGATCTTACCAACCTGGCAACTTTAAAAAACTGGCCGCTACCCATTGTTTTTATTGATATCATCTGGGGGGCGTTACTTACCTGCATTGTAAGCACAGCAGGTTTTTATATTGTAAAATGGGTTGGGTAAATGTTAGCCGCTTTTCTATACTGCTTCGCAATTATTTTTATTTATGCAACTATTTGGTTTGCTGTAGCTGTTTATAAAAAAAGAAACGATGTTGCCGATATTGCCTGGGGCATTGGTTACATCATCATCTGTATCTTTCTTTTTATCAACTATCCTGCATCAGCGGTTTTAAAACTTTTATATGCCCTTGTTTTCCTTTGGGGTTTGCGTTTAAGTGTACATATTTATGTACGTAATAAAAACAAGACAGAAGATTTTCGTTATAAAGTATGGCGTGATGAATGGGGGAAATATTTTTACCTCCGCAGTTATTTACAAGTTTTTTTATTACAAGCTGTTTTTTTACTGATAATTATTTCTCCGCTCATACATGCGGCTGGTGCAGGTTTTGTGCGTTGGAATATTTTTACCTGGATTGGTTTATGCTGCTGGATAATTGGTTTTTATTTTCAGGCAGTTGCAGATTGGCAATTGGCTGTTTTTAAATCAACCCAAAAAAATAAAAATTTAATAATACAAACCGGCTTGTGGAAATACAGCCGCCACCCAAATTATTTTGGAGAAATAGTTATGTGGTGGAGCATTTTTTTTATTACCATCCCCGTTGTAAACAGTTTTTATTTTATAATCAGTCCGCTTACCATTACACTGTTACTGGTTTTTGTTTCAGGCATTCCCATGCTGGAAAAAAAATACAAGGGCAATACTGCTTTTGAAGATTATAAAAAACGAACCAGTGTGTTGATACCGTTGCCTCCACGCAAAATCTGAATATCAATTAAAATAAAAACGGGTCCCGTTTAGGCGGGGCCCGTTCTCTTTCAAAAGGATTTCTTAGTTAATAACAATTTCCTTTGCAGCTTTCTCCTTTCCAACAATAATTGGCAGACTTATCTCCAACACACCATCGGCATATTTAGCCAGGATGTTGTTGCTGTCAATACTTTCGTCGAGTGTGAAAGTGCGGGTGAAACCACCACGGCTGTATTCCCTTAAAATCCATTCGGGACGGGGAAAGCCTTCGGGTGGTGTGTAGGAAACCGTAAGCTCCTTTCCATTTACACCCAGGTGAAAATGTTCTTTAATGCGGCCGGGAGCAAAAACCAACATCTGGTAACTGTTTTCAGTTTTAAAAATGTTTACTGCAGCCTTTTGCATAGAGCGGATAAATCCTGCCCTGGCGGGATTTCCGTAAGATTTGCCTTTTGCGGCGCATGACTGATTGTAGTGCATGTCCTTTTGTTTTTAGTTAAAAAAATAAATACATAAACTATATGTAAAAATGATGCCGTAGTTTTTTTTCTGAAAAATTGTCATACATCAAAATGTAGCTATTGCATTACACACACATTTTAAATATCTTACACCTTTATTATTTTATAATTTCCAGAATGCTTTAGTTGATATCTACTGTTTTGATGATCAACTGCATTTATTTATCTGAATATCTTTTTTAAAATTCAACATGAAACCACGTTTACTTTTTCTGCTTCTTACTGTAATAACATTGCCGTTATGCAGTTACAATCTTTTTGCACAAGGCCAACTTTATTCCAATGGGCCTGAATTACACAATCAAAAATATTTTTTGCAACTGGCCCGTGTACGATTGACTGATTTATTAACGAAAGCCCAGGCACAGCAGCAAACCGAAAATCAAAAATTAAAAATGCTTACTGCTAAAAACGACAGTTTACTGGCAGCAGGCAACATGTATGATTCTGTAGCAGTTGATGTTGGCAAACGATTAGCTGTTATGCAGGTTGGGATTGATTCAATAAGCAATCTTATAAATACTTATCAGCAGCAAATAAACAACAAGCAAAATTTTCGCAGGCATTATCTGCAAATAGAGCCCGGCGTAAAAACTATTGTTAACCAGGTTAACGGAAATACTTTAAAAAATAAAACTGCTTTTCAAAGCATGGATGTACAGCTTGATACATCAAACCTTGCCGGCGAAAAAGCCCGGTTAAAAGGCATGCTTAACGCTGCAGCAAAGCAGCAGGAAAAAGAAGCGGTTGTTTTGGTTAAACTGGATAATAATAAGGATAAGCAGCTTAGTAGCGGAAATGTTGACTCTGCAATTGCCGGTAAGTTAGATGGCCGGTTGCAGATTTATCAACGCCGTATGGATTCGCTTGCGGTTGAAATTGCGGCTTTGCAACAAAAAGTAAATTCGCCAAAAGATTTTACAAAAGATTTCAGGGTAATTAAAACAAAAATTTTACTGATTGATTCGGTAGTAAATAAAAAGGCAGTAGCAAGAGAATTTATTTTCAATATGATTGAAGATGGCTTATCAAAATCTAAACCAAATCTTTTTAGCCTGGCTGCTTTTTTTGGGCCCGGCGGATTTATTATACCTGAGCAGAAATATAAACTTGCTAAAAAATATTTTTCGCCCATTATAGATTCGTTGGTAAAGTTTTCTAATAATTATGCCAATGTAATACGCACTGCAACCATTACTGTAAATGGTTATGCCGATGGTACCAATATTGGTAAAGGCTCTAAACTTTACAATACATTAGCTGCATATTTAAACAATCCTAATCCCGAAAAAGAAGCGCTAAATGCAGCTTTATCTGCGTTACGTGCTGAAAAAATTTCTATTTTGCTTACGCAATTGCTTAAAGAAAGATTTCCGGAATTTAAACTGATTACGAAAGTTGTTTTCGAATCGAACGAAAGTGGCATGGGCGAAAAATTGCCCGATGCAAAAATTGTAAATTATAAATTAAACGATGAGCGGAGAAGGATTGTAGTAATATTCTGGAATGTGTTGCCGGCAGAATAATTTTCAATCTTTAAATCCTAAAAAAATACAGTTTCTCAACTAACCCCAATAATTTTTCCATTCACCACATCAATATTATTTGCCTGTGGTATTTTTGGCAAACCAGGCATACGCACCATTTCGCCACAAACCGCCACAATAAAACCTGCGCCCTGGTTAATTACCAGGTCATCTACATCAATTTTAAAATCGCTGTAAATATCGCTTTGCAAAGGATTGTGTGTAAAAGAGTATTGTGTTTTGGCCATGCAAACCGGTAAATGTTCCAGCCCCAATTGTTTTATTTTCTTAATCATATCCTGCGCTTTTTTATAAAGCACAACATCGGTTGCTCCGTAAATCGTTGTTACAATTTTGCGGATCTTTGTTTCAATATCATCGCTCAGTTCGTACGTATGTTGAATGGCAGGCGATGGGTTTTCGCAGATATCAATCACGGCCTGCGCCATTTCCAAAGCACCTTCTCCGCCATGTGTAAAACCATCGTTCACTGCAAAGGCAACGTCCTTTTCTGCACACCAGTTACGCAGCCAGGCAATTTCTTCAGCGGTATCAAAATGGTAACGGTTAAGCACTACCAATACTTTTTGTTTAAAAGATTTGAGTATTGAAATATGTTTCTCCAAATTACGAACGCCCTTTGCAAGTACTGCCATATCGGGCAGCATCATGGTTTTTGCATCGGCACCACCGCTTAGTTTTAGTGCCTGCGATGTTGCTACCAGCACACTCATGGCCGGTTGCAAACCCGCTTTGCGGCATTTGATATTGAAGAATTTTTCGGCACCCAAATCGGTTGCAAAGCCTGCTTCGGTAACTACATAATCGCCAAACTGCAAAGCTGTTTTGGTTGCCATTAACGAATTACAGCCATGGGCAATATTGGCAAAGGGTCCGCCATGTATCATGGCCGGCGTACCTTCTAAAGTTTGTACCAGATTTGGTTGAATAGCATCTTTCAACAGCGCAGTAATTGCACCGGTAACCCCAAGATCATTTGTTGTAAAAGGATCGCCTGCAAATGTAAAGCCCAGTAAAATGTTATCAATTTTATTACGCAGTTCATCAATCCCTTCCGATAAACAAAGGGCCGCCATAATTTCGCTGGCAGGTGTAATTACAAAACCGGTTTCGGATGGTATGCCATTGTTTGGCGTATCTAACGCAGTTACAATTTTTCGCAGTACCCTGTCATTCACATCTAAACAACGTTTCCATAAAACAGTTTTAATGCCCTCGGGTTTACCACGATTGTAAAAACGAAAATTATCAAGCAAGGCCGCCAGGTTATTGTTGGCTGCGGTAATAGCATGAAAGTCGCCAGTAAAATGCAGATTGATTTCTTCCATGGGTACCACCTGGCTATAGCCTCCACCTGCTGCGCCGCCCTTCATGCCAAAGCATGGGCCCAGCGAAGGTTCACGCAATGCAAGCACCACTTTCTTTCCTAATTTTTTTAACCCATCCGATAAGCCCACCGAAGTGGTTGTTTTGCCTATGCCGGCCTTGGTTGGTGTTATGGCCGTAACAAGAATTAATTTTGATGCAGCAATTTTTTGCTCATCAAAATGTTTGATGTCTATCTTGGCTTTATAACGCCCGTAAGGTATCAGCATTTCCTGCGGCATGCCCATTGCATCGGCAATGGCTGTTATTGGCTGCATAATATTTTCCTGCGCTATTTCGTAATCTGATTTCATTTGTTGATTGTTTTATTAAAGTGCTTAACGAATATAATTAATGTAGATAAATTACTTAACCGTTCAAACCAATCGCATACTCATTTACAAGTTCTTCAATCAGCTTTTGTAAATCACTGTTTTTTTGTAAAGCGGTTATATATGCCTCTTCGCTACCTTTTGCTTTTAAAGTAAACAAAGTTTTCAATGCTTTTTTTAAAGAACTGTTTTGTATAAGCTCTTTCTGTTTGCCCAATAAAAACACAGCCCAGCTTTTTAAAACAAAGTTCATTGTATCATCCTGGTAATTTTTTATTTGTAAAATGGCGGCCAGTTTTTTTGCAGCATTCTTTTCGGCTACTAACCGGTTGCCATTATATTTTTGTTGGATGATGCCTGCATAAGCCCTGCTCATATCGGTTGCATCAAAATTTACGTCGGTTTTTTGCAAAACAATTTCCAGTCTTGATTCTGCAAGTATTTTTAAAACAGATTTCGGGCTTCTGTATTTTTTATCGGCCTGTATTTTCGAAGCCTCGGTTTCCGCCAGTTGCTTTTGCATTTTTTCCAAAGGCCTGAAGCCTGCATGATAATAAACCCAAAAAGAGCCCGACTTAATTCCGTCGCTGTTATCTTTCCCGATCTGGTAGGGATCTACCGTAAAGCGCTTTAAATTGTAAACCTGTGCATGCAATTGCAACACCTGGTTAAAAATATATTTGGTTTCGCCGCCACGATAATCGGGGAAAATATTCAAGCCAATGCGGCTACTGTTAAACAAAATCCACGAGCCTGCATAAGCAACCGGTAAGCCGTTTTTAAAAACCATATAACCCATGTAACTGTCAATTGGATTGCGCCTGTGTGTTACCATGCCCATCAGCGCAATTGAAATGCCTCTTGGCAAATGATAGTACGAAATTAGTTTTGCTGATGTAAAACTGATGGGGTCAATTTCCCTGAGATGCCGAACCAATATCATTCTGCCGCAATCAATCACTTGTTCAGCTTCTGCATCACATAATTTAACAGCAATAGGTTTTGTTACCGGTTCAGACTTAAGTTCTTTTCTTAATAATGCCCGATGATAAAATATTTTTGTGAGCGAAGCCGGTAAACAACAATGCAATTCAAGATCAATTTCAACATTTATACCAATAGCATTCCATATTTCATCTTTTACTTCGGGCCTTATAATGCTGCTTTCAAAAATGGCAATGAGCTGGTCTAGTATATCTTCGCCAGGCTTACGTATTTTTTTTAACCAACCCTTCCACTCTGCATTGCCATCCTGAAAAATTTCTGACTCGGCCTTATTCATTACTACCGAAATAAAAGCCTGTATCTGTGCATCGCTGCTTTCAAAAGAATTAAACTTAACGGCATAAGGCTTTATTTTTTTTAACCACTTTGTTATTTCAAAACCAAAAGCTGCACAAACGGCTGTTTTGGTAATGCCACTGTTATATAGTTGATATTGCAGGTTTTCTTTCTCCCCTATATATTTATTTAATGCTGATAATAGCTCTGCAGTTTTTTTATAAATGACTTTATTATCGGGATAAGCCTGCAAAAACAACAATGCACTGTTTAAAACTTGCGCTACTTTTTTACCTTTTATATTTTTTATGCTGATGCTGTTGAGCAGTTGCAGTTTTGAAAACGCTAAATCTTTTCCATATTGATTACGGATGGAGAAGAGTTTGGTGACTGCTTTGTTATTTATCATAGCTTAAAAAAATTAAACTGAATAACTGAAAGTTAGTGCATTTATTTTGCGCCTGTGGGCAATACCTTTGCTTGGATGCTTTTAAAATTTAGATTTAGCATGGCGACAATTTTAAATGCACCCCTTTGCTTTGTTTTACAACCATAACCGGTTAATTTACTTGTATGCTTCGCCTCTTTTTAAAACTATACTGGAAATTTTTTGGCTGGAAACTTTCCGGCACATTTCCTTATCAATATAAAAAAATTGTACTGGCCGTTGCGCCGCACACACATTGGGTAGATGTGATGACTGGTTTTGTAGCCCGCCAGGCCATGCATATTGAGCATGCAAAATTTTTAGCTAAAAAAGAATTGTTTGTTTGGCCATTGGGTTGGGTATTGCGTAAAATGGGCGGCACACCGGTAGACAGGTTTGCCAAGCAGGGCATGGTGGACCAGGTTGCGGCATTATTTAATGCCAACGAAACTTTTATGCTGGGCCTTTCGCCAGAAGGTACGAGAAAGCGTGTTGATAAATTACGGACCGGCTTTTACCATATTGCCAAAAAAGCAGGTGTGCCAATTGTACCTATTGGGTTTGATTATGCAAACAGGCTGGTGGTAATTGGCGATGCTTTTTTTGCTGGTGATGATGAAGAAGCTGATTTAAAAAATATCATTGCTTTTTATTCAAAAATAAAAGGCAAAAAACCGGAGCTGGATATGCGGCATTTGAAAATATAAAGTGCCTCTACTGTTAAAAAGATAGAGAACAAAACTACGCCTGCAGAAAGCTTTAAAAAAAGCTACCAGTAAAAAATAGCTAAATCACCTTACATAATTTTATGGCCGGAAGTTTTCCGGCCATTTTTTATGCGCTTATCTTTACGCCTGAATAAATAACTGCCGCATGATCTCTTATAATCCCAAAGACTGGTTCACTTTTATTTTTAAATTTCATAAGGCCGATACATTTCGCAAGTTGCTGCCATTAATTATTGGCATTTGTATTTACTCCGGCCTGGTTGCCTGGCTTGAGTTGTATGTATGGCGGCTTTCAGAAACCAGCCATGTAAAAAACATTCCGCTCATGCATGGGTTGCTTGGCTTTGCCATTTCTATGTTACTGGTTTTTCGTACCAACACTGCTTACGATCGTTGGTGGGAGGGCCGCAAACTATGGGGCAGTTTGGTAAACAGTAGCCGCAACCTGGCTATGAAGCTGGAGACGATGCTACCGGCAGATGACAAAGAACAAAGGATATTTTTCAGAAAAACAATTCCTGCTTATGCTTATGCTTTGCATAATCACCTGCATAAAGAGCAAACAAGAGTTGAACTTTTTGATACGGCAGAACACAAACATATTTTTGATAAGATTGATCACAGCAAACATGTGCCCAACCAGGTTGCATTACTGATGTACAAACACATACATCAGTTACACGAAACAAAAAAAATAAGCGGAGAGCAGTTGCTTTTTTTAAAAGATGAGATGCAGGCTTTTACAGATATATGCGGCGCCTGCGAACGCATCAAAAATACCCCCATTCCTTTTTCTTACAGCGTATTCATAAAAAAGTTCATCTTCTTTTATATTATGACGCTGCCTTTTGGATACGTGTTTCAACTGGGCTTTTATGTAATACCGGTGGTTGCTTTTGTATTTTATGTACTGGCCAGCCTGGAGTTAATTGCCGAAGAAATTGAAGATCCGTTTGGTGGTGATGAGAATGATGTGCCTACAGCTTTGCTGGCAAAAAATATTCACAGGCACGTGGCAGAAATTATTTAACATGCTTTGCGTAATAAAACAAGGCATTCTTATAAATAGCTTTCTATTCTTCAATGCCCCTTCATAAAAGAAATCATTTCAGCATATCTTTTATTATACGGATTAGAAAACTGTGTTATCATCGGCACATGTTTTTTAGATGCCTGAAGCTGGTAGGTAAATTTTAAATTGTATTTTTTCAGCGAGTCAGTAAATTTTTCGTTACTGTTTATGATGGATGGATAAGTTTTGCCGCCACGGTAAATAAGCATGGGCGGCATGTTATTGTGTAAAAAATAAATAGGGGATGCCTGCTTCCATAAAGCAGGGTCGCTGCTGAAGGTATTGTAGTACGTATCGCTTGCCGGTAAATTTTCTTCTTGTAAATAACCATACATATCAAGCCCGGCTGCATCAATCAATATCAATCCCTTTATTGGATTTGCAATTTGCAATTTTTTAAAATAATTATTTTTTAAAGTTACCAATGCAGCCAAATGGCCACCGGCAGAGTGGCCCGAAATAAAAATACGATTACTGTCGCCGCCGTATTCAGCAATATGTTCTTTCGTCCATTTAACGGCGGCTGCAATATCGGTTGCCATTTTATCATAGCCTGCAGCAGGGCTTTTGGGGTAGTTGGGTATAACCGTAACAATACCTTTACGTGCCATACGGCTGCCAAAATAACTGTACAGGTTTTTGTTGCCGGAGTTCCAGTTGCCGCCATGCACAAAAATAAAAACGGGTTTAGGTTTTTTATTACCACCAGGAGCAAATACATTTAGCTTTTGTGTAGTGGCAGATGTATCGGTTGTATAGGTAATATTTTTACTTCGGTTTATAAATTTAAAGGCACACCCAGTTGTTGTAAATAAACTTACAAAACAAATAAGTGCAACGGCTGAGTATGAAGATTTCTTTTTGATAGGTTTTTTACAGGAACTTACGATATTTTATCTGTTGAAGATTCAGGGTTGAAGATTTTCAACAACAGGCTGTAAAGCTCCGGATGTTTTTCTTTCAACAGTTCAGGCCGTTCAAAAAAATATTCTGATACTACTGCAAAAAACTCTGCTTCATTGGTGGCACCATAAGAATCGATATCTGAGTTATCATCATAAATTTCCTGAATTTTCTGCTGTATCATTTGCAGCCACGGCTTAATGTATTGCCTGCCCAACAAGGCTTCCGGCACACCATCAATGTCGCCATCGGTTTTATCAACCAAGTGTACAAACTCGTGTATAGCAGTATTGTTTTTACCTGTTTCGTTACTAAAAGATTGCCGCAGTTCAAACTGAGACAGTATCATCACATGGTTCATTGCGCCACTACCAACCATGCCCAAAATATTTCTGCCTTCGCCCTGTTGTTCAAATTCGTGATTGAAAGAATCGGGATACAATAATACTTCATGTAGATTTTTGTATTCCCATCCCGCAAAATTAAAAATGGGGATTATGGCACTGGCTGCAATTAAAACACGATCTAAATCTTCTACAACCGTTTTAACACCTGTAATTTTTACCTGAGTTAAAAAATGAGCAGCCCGTTCTTCAAATTCAGTTTGTTTGGGTTGAGAAAGTTGCTGATAAAATGGAACATGCTCTTTTAAAATATTTTTAAGCTGTGCAGGCACAGGTTCGGTAATTGTAACTTTTTTCTTCTGCAGAAAGTAAACAAGGTAAATTACTGCCAGTAAAAAAATGATAAGGATGAGTATTTGCATGGAGTTGTAAAAAGTAATGAAAACACTTATTTCTTAGGCGCCCTTTTTATAGGCTTACCATATTTTTTCATCATCCTGTCTTTCTTCTTTACAATAAAATTTACTTTGCTGTTTTTAGCCGATTTTTCATGAAATGCAGGCCCACGCTCTTCCTTCTTCGGAATTTTTAATTGGATCGTCTTCATGAAAACCTTCGGCTTTTCATCTTCGGTTAATTCATCGGAGATGATCAGGTTTTCGGGTAAAGCAACGTTAGCTATCGGTTGCTTCATCAAAGTTTCAATGGCTTCCTGTAAAGGTTTTTCCTTTTCTGTAATAAAAGTAATGGCGATACCTTTTTTATCGGCACGACCGGTACGCCCAATGCGGTGTATATAATTTTCCGGCACTTCGGGTACATCAAAATTAATAACGTGGGTTACTTCAGCCACATCAATACCACGGGCAACAATATCGGTTGCAATAATAAACCGGTAAACACCTTCGTGAAATTGTTTTACGGTATTAAAGCGATGGTTTTGTTCTTTGTTGGAGTGTATTACGCCTGCCGTGCCGGGAAACTTTGCTTCCAGTTGTTCGTACAGATCATCAGCCAGCTTTTTTGTTGCAGCAAACACCAGTACTTTGGTCATGCTTTCATCTTCGGTTAACAACAAATGCAGCAGGTTTACTTTGGAATAAAAGTTGGGCACATCATAATAAGTCTGTTCAATATTTTCAAGCGGTGTGCCGGTTGGCGCAGCTTCTACACGTTCAGGCTCATTAAAGTAAGTATCCATCAATAATTCTACTTCATCGGTAATGGTTGCGCTAAATAAAAGGTTTTGCCTTTTGGCAGGCAACAGATCGAGTATGTTTTTTATCTGGGTTCTAAAACCAAGGTTCAGCATCTCATCCATTTCATCAATCACTAATTTTTTTATGCTCTTGGTTTTAAAGGCGCCGTTTAAAATCAGGTCGTACAAACGGCCGGGCGTTGCTACCAATACATCGGCTCCGCTTTGTAAATCTTTCCATTGCGTATTAATATTTACGCCGCCGTAAACGCCTACTGCAACCACACTCATATAAGTTGTAAGTTCTTTAACCGATTCTACAACTTGTGCCACCAACTCTCTTGTTGGCACCATAATCAATATCTGTGGGTTTTTATCTTTACTAAATTTCCACAAACGCAGCAGCGGCAACAGGTAAGCAAATGTTTTACCGGTACCGGTTTGAGCAATGCCACAAACATCACGGCCGCTCATTACAACCGGAAAAACCTTATGCTGAATGGTGGTTGGATTAACGAATCCCTTTTCATCCAATGCATTTAACAAGGGGGTGCTTAAATTTAATTCTTTAAATTCCATACGTAAAATATCTGCTGCGAAGGTAGTTTTAAATTATTTGAGAGGTTTTAGCTGTTACGCAGTTGCAAATACCCAATATCCTGTATTGACAGCCATTGATTTTTCAGTAATTTTAAACCGAAAATGTTTTATATGAAAAAGTTGATTTTATCTTTTTGCTTTTTACTTTTTGCCAGCACGGTTGCACTTTGTCAGGATTTTGTAGTGGACTATAGTTTAAACAACGGATACAGCCTGGTTTATAAAAAAATGCCTCCTCCCACAGCATACCAAACTGCACCTGAAAAAACTTATGGCGTAATAAACAGCGATAATAAAATTGTGGTGCCGCTTGTTTATAAAAGCATTTTAAACAGTGGCGAAAAAGCAATTTTTGTTGTTAAAGATGGGGCTGATAATGTTGGATTATTTTCTGCCAATGCACAAAAATTAATTGTAGAGCCACAGTATTTTGAAATAGAAACTTTCAGAGAGGGGCTGGCTGTTGTAAAAAAAAGAAAACCAGATTATGGATTTGCATGGGGCGCTGTTGATGTAAATGGCAACATCATAATACCTGTTGAATATGAGTACCTGGGTGCATGCAGTGAGGGTTTGATGAATTTCCAGAAAGATAAAAAATCAGGTTTTATTGATAAAACAAACAAAGTCATCATCCCCGCTATGTATGGTAATTTTTCGGGCTTTAGCGATGGAGTTGCCGCTGTGCAGATTTTAGAAACCGGTAAATATGGTTATATTGATAAAACCAATAAGCTGGTTATTGATGCTGTATATGAGGATGCAAACCCGTTCTATGGCGGCTTTGCGGTAGTTGCACAAAAAAAAGGATATACTGTGAATAAGGTTGGGCAAAAATCAACTTCTGTTCCAGGTGAGTGGGTTGTAATTAATAAAAGCGGAAAAAAAATACAGGAAAGATCTTTTGATAAGGTATCATCCTTAAATGCCGGCGGCCTTTTTATTATTGAGGCAAATGAAAAAAAAGGAACAATGAATACACAGGGTATGCCCATACTGCCCATGGAATATACAGATGTAACAATAGATAAAAGCGGCTATGCAATTTTTAAAACGGCAGAAAAAAAGTATGGCATGATGAACAATGTTGGCTCAATAATAGTTGCACCAAATTATGATTATGTTTCTCCCACAACCGCCAACAGGTTCTATGTAATTCAAAGCGGCAAATACACAGTGGGCGATGTAAATAATAATGTTTTTGTACAGCCCGACAGTGCCAATGGTGTTATACTCGGTAAAAAACATATCGTTTATTATTACAAAAACCGGGTAAAGATTTTTGACCTCAACGGAAATCTACAAAAGACATTTACCGATCTTAATTTAAAAAGTTATGGCCATAGCCTTAGTGAAACTGAAGACAGCATTAAGCTGAGCTCAGATGTAACTGCACAATTAATTAATTTAGCCACTAATGCAAAAAAGATATTGCCGTTTGGGGAAGCTGGCGATTTTAATGAAGAGGGAATATTTATAGGCAAAAATACCGGCTACGATTTTTATGATTACACCGGTAAAAAACTAAACAGCAAAAATTATTATTCGGTTGTAAATTTTAGTGATGGCATTTGCGCCTTGCAGGAAACCAGTACAGCTACACCACACCTGGCCGATAAAAACTTTAATAAAATAAAAGACCTGTACACTTATTTTAAAGGACCATACTCAGAAGGGCTTGCTTATGCCACCAATGGCCAAACCGCTACCATATATTACCTCAATAAAAAAGGGGTTGATGTATTTAATGTAACTGCAAAAGAAGGCAGTAAATGCACCAATGGTTTTATCATTATCAAGGATAAAGCTGACCGGTTTTATCATGTAAATAAAACGGGCAAACCAATAAGTACAAAAAACTGGGATGAAGCAGGAGAATTTATTGAGGGCCTTGCTATGGTTAAAGAAAACGGTAAATGGGGCTTTATTGATACACTTGGTAAAAAGGTTATCGATACAAAATATGGCGTAGTAAGTAATTTTACCAAAGGTGCGGCCATGGTGAGTTTTAACAACGAATTTTTTCTTATCAATAAAAAAGGAGAAGCAATTGGCAGCACTAAATACGAGGCAGCGGGAGTGCCCGATAACGGCACTTTTCCTGTGCAAAAAGATAAACTTGCGGGGCTTATTGATAGCAAGGGAAATGTAATTATTGAATTTAAGTACAATAGTATTTTATACATGACCGAAGACAGGGTATGGGCCTCAAAAGATGGTAAATGGGGGTTGCTCGATAACAAAGGAAAACCCTTAACTGATTTTATTTACCAGGGAGCTTATGATTTTAAAGATGGTTTTGCAAGAGTGGTACTGAATGATAAAATTGGCTTGGTTAACAAAGCGGGTAAATTGGTTTTACAGGCTGAATATCAATCGCTCGGCTCCATATATAAAGGAACAATTTTGGGAATAAAGCCTGCGGAGACACTTTTTTATAATCTTAAATAATTAAAAATTTGCCCGTAGGTGTCGCTGATTTTTTTCTGCGTATTTTGCGATATCTGCGGGCCAATTAAATTAAATTTCTGCAATCATCTTACTTATCAGATTTGCTTCAAAACCTTTCTGCATTAAATAATCCTGTAGTTTTCTTTTTTTTGTAAAGATGTTTTTCTCCGCCTTAAGTGTTTTTAATTTTTGTTCAAACTGTTTTTCCAGGGTTTTAGTATAATCCCTTTCATCAATAACGGCCAACGCTTTTTTTATACAATATTCACTTACCTGTTTTTGTTTAAGACTGTATTTAATTTTTACTTTGCCCCATTGTTTTATTCTGAATTTTCCACCGGCATATTGAATAGCAAACCGTTCTTCGTTTAAATAATTATCGGTGATGAGTTGGCTCAGCAGTTCATCCACTTCTTTTTTATTCATGCCAAAGCTGTACAGCTTTTCTTTTGCCTCACTGTGGCAGCGCTCCTGGTAAGCACAATATTGTTTGGCTTTTTGTAAGGCTTCTTCTTTTGAAAAATATTGTTTGTTCATTGGGGTAAAAGTAAAAAATAATCTACCAATGAAATAAAGGGTTTTGCCTTCGGCAAAAGGGTTTGCCACAGAGGCACAGAAGGGCGCAAGAGACCGTTTAAATTAAATCATTAAAGACATGCTTAATAAGAAGAAGGTTGTCATTTTCAGACAACCTTCTAAAACAGTTAACCACTGATATAATCAAAGGCGTGTTATCTCTGATCAATTACCAAACCTAATTCACGGTAATTGAATGAAGCTTTTATTGTTCCATTATCATTCAACCTGAGCCCTATAAATCTTCCAGATCCTGCCGTAGAACCTGGGTTTAATATAGGAAGATCAAGGTAACCAAAGGAACTGTTTGCAGTTATGGTAAGCGTGCCGCTCAATGCTGTAAAATGAGTTCCAGCAACTGCATCGGTTACTGTAAGTGTAGCAGCAGCAGCTGAAGGTGTTTGTCCCGAAATGGTAGCAGGCATCGAAAATGTACTTATTGGGGAAGTAAATATTTCGTAGCCAACGGTTTCATTCTGGGAAGATTGAGGTCCCACAAGGTTAACCCTTAGCTTTACTGTTTGCTGGTAGCGCCTCAAGGTAGAATCGAGCGTATTGGCTACCCTGCCGTAACCCGGTATGCGGCCAAGGATTGGATAAGTTAATCCTGCAGCATTTGAATTTAAAGCAGTGGCATCAAATTCAGCAACCCTTGAATTTAAAATAACCGGGTCGTTTTTTATACAACTGCTAAAGCTAACCAGTGTTAATAATATTACTATAAAGAGATTTATTTTTTTCATATCGTTTTGTTTTAATATCCTGCATTTTGTTTAAGATTTGGATTTCCGTCTACATCTGCCTGTAAAATTGGAGCAAGTATCCTGGTGTCAGTAAAAGCTACTGTGTTATAATGGGGAGCTTTTACCAGATCACGCCCCAGTCTCTTCAGGTCAAAGAAACGGTGTCCTTCAAAAGCCAGTTCTATCCTGCGTTGACGCAAGATCTCTGCATACAGCGTTGCCTGGTTGGCAGCATTATCTGCGGCTTCCTGTAAAGAGCCGGTGTAGTCCGTATATCTCCTGGATTTGATCGTTTTTAAATCTGCCAGGGCGCCAGCAAGATTAAAAGCCGGAGAGCCAAGTGTTGCCTGAGCCTCAGCCCGGTTAAGATAAATTTCTGCAATCCGCATAACGGGCACATTATCTAAATTGATGGTTCCGCTTCTTCCAATAAATTTGGTGCATTCAACCTTTGCAGGGCCTCTTCCTGTGGTACCTACTTCAAACAAAAGGTTACGTATATCAGTTGATCTGGCTGTAATTACTGCGTTAGTTCCAAAATTTGCGGTAGTTGGCCCAGTAATTCCCAAATCTGCAAGCATGGTCAGGGTTGGAACAAGGTCGCCAAATCCTCCTGTAACGGTGGTAATACCCGGGGTAACTAAAGTAGTATAGGAGGTTTGTAAAGATTCATTTACTCCTATATTTTCTGCTGCTGTGGCAAAACGAATTTGAAACAAGGCTTCACCATGGTCTGGAGCACGCCATTGATTTATGTATGTGCCAGTAGTAGAAAGCCGGCTGCCTGCCAGGTTTATACAACTATCCGACCATCTTTTAGCCTCTGCAAAATTATTACGATAAAGATTTACTCTTGAAAGCATGCCTTGTGCCGCTGATTTGCTGGCAATAGAAGCCGCAGCACCTGCTGAAGTGTTCAGTAAACGATCATTCGCTTTGCTGAAATCACTTACAATCTGATCAAAAACACTGTCAACCGGAGGCCTGGCAGGAAAAACCATCTGGGCCTGGTCTGGTGTTGAAACCCCCTTAAGTATTATAGGAACGCCGCCTTTGTTTAAAGCCGTTACCACAGCGCCAGGGAAATATGCATAAGCTTTCATCAGATCAAAATAAAATAAAGCCCTCAGAAAGTATAGCTGGCCTTCCCAACGGTTTATTTCGGTTTGTGTAATGCTTAATCCGGGACTTAGGGTAGGTATTGCCTCTAAGGTTAAATTGATTTGGTTAATGCCGGCATAATTGCTGGTCCAAATGGTAGTTGTTAACTGGGCCCCCTGGTTATTTTGTGCTTCGGGTAATAAGCGACCCGATTTATTTGTTGCAAAACCATTATCTGCAAGTGCTTCCGGAATAGCAATTAAGTCGCGGCCATATAAACGGGCACTTTTTAACCGGGCATATATGCCTGAAATTGAAGATTCAATGGCTTCTCTTGATACAAGTGCAGTGCTTGCATCTATAGATTGCTTGGGGCTTATTTCCAGTTGTTTTTCACACCCTGTAAGTAATGTGGCTGCAAAGCATGCCAACAAACAGGTTTTTATCAAATATTTTTTCATATCTATAAAGTTTTTATCAATTAAAATCCTATTTGTAATCCAAAAGTTATGTTCTTAGACTGAGGAATGATACCAGTAGCAGTATTTACATACTCAATATCATAACTAAACCAATCACTGTATGTCCATAAGTTGGAAGCTTGTATATAAACTCTTGCATTACTTAGTTTTGCTTTAGATGCATATTTAACCGGCACATCATACGTAAGCGAAACGTTTCTTAACCGTATATAGTCGGCCTTGAACCAGGTTCTGTTACCCGTAGCTGAGCCTGAACTCTTAGCTTCTGTTGACAAGTTCATACGTGGCACAGAAGTAAGTTGCCCCGGCGTAGTCCACCGGTTGTCATATATATCAGTCAGGAAATTAATCCGGCCTGTTGACTCCCTTAAAAAGTTAACCTGGCCATCCTGGCCATAACGGCCATATTCATAATTAAATGTTGCGTCAAGGGTAAATCCTTTATAGCTAAAGGTGTTTGTAAGCCCGCCCGTGTATGGTGCAAGGGCTGTTGGGCCCAATACTTTACGATCTCTTGCCTGCACAAGGTAAGTGAGGTTTCCCAATGAATCGTACCACATAGCACGGCCTGTGGCAGGATTTACACCTGCATATACCTGGGTAAACAGCACGTTAACCGGTTCGCCCACCCGTATGTTAACGTTTCCTGGCAGCACATCATAGCCACCATATAGTTGTTTTACTTTTTGTTTGTTGTAAGCAAAAACAAAATTCACATTCCAACGAAAACCACCTGGTTTTGCTGAGTGAAAAGGTTCTACATTAAGCGTTAACTCAACACCCTTATTTTCTGTTTTACCAATATTAGAGGTTATTCCTGTGAATCCTGTTGTGCTCTGTAAAGGCAGCGTTAATAATACGTCGCTGGTTTGCTTATTATACACTTCTATGGTTGCAGTAATACGGTTCTTAAGCAATCCAAAGTCAATACCGAGGTTGCTGATAGAAGTAGATTCCCATTTTAGCTCAGAATTTGGAAGCTGTGTAAAGGCAATACCGGAAGATCCATTATATACGCCACCGCTACCGTAAAGTCCCAAGCCATCAAAATTACCTATCTGGTCGTTACCAACTGTACCATAACTTCCGCGTAATTTCAGACTGGTAATAATTGGAATTCTCGCCATAAATGCTTCCCTGTCTATATTCCAGGCGCCTTTAATTCCCGTGAAAGTACCATAGCGAAAACCACTACCAAACCTGGAAGAACCATCATAACGGGCAACAAAACCTAGAATATATTTTCCATCATAACTATAGTTGATGTCACCAAACACAGCATTTCTCCGGAAGCCTGTAGAGAACTCTCCGATTGCTACAGGGTTAGCTGCATTATTCAAACTTGTAAATTGGTATGTTGGAAATCCATCTCCCGAAGCTGTGATGCTGGCCTGGTTTTCCTGGCGGTATTCATAACCAAGTATTGAAGAAAGGATATGTTTTTCACGGAAGGTTTTATTAAAGTTCAATGTACCGTAGGTGTTTACATTCGTGTTCCAATTACTTTGTACCTGAACGAGGCCCTTGCGGTTAAAGCCGTCTGCAGTTCTTGCATCCCGTACACTTTTTCCCTGTACAAGTCTGTAATCCAGTCCTATAAAGGCTCTGAAAGTAAGCCAATCGGTTAATTTATAATCGGCATTCAGGTTGCCCACAAGCTGGTTGGTACGCTGATATCCGGAATTGTAATCATTCACCTGTATAATATTTTGGTTCAAAGTACCTCCCAGGTTAGCGGGTGTACTTCCGGGAACTCCATAATAGGAACCATCAGGATTATAAATTGGATAAGCGGGTATAATTCCGGAAGCAGAAAAAGCAGGGTTTCCAAGAAAGGAACCATCAGTAGCAAATGGCAACTTTTGCTCAAAAGAACTCACATTAATTGAGCTTCCAAAATTTAAACGGGTAGTTGCTTTATTATTAATGTCAAGTTTAAGTCCTTTCCTTACAAAATCTGCCTTGGTAACAATTGTTTTTTGGTTTGTAAGATTTGCAGAAATGCGGAATGTTGTTTTATCATTACCTCCGCTTGCACTGAGTTCATAATTCTGCACATTGCCTGTTCTAAATGCAGCTCCCTGCCAATCATAAGTCTGCAGGGCTGCAATTGCTGAGTCAGTTTGCGCATCGGTAAAGCCTGCTGCACCCACAACCCGTAATTCTCCCAAAACAGTTCTTTTTGCTGCATACTGGCTAACAGGAGAAGTACCTCCCGCTGCTGAATTGAAAGTTGCTTCCTGCCTTAACTGAAAGTATTCCTGTGAATTCGTAACATCCAGCAATTTTAAAGGCTTTGCCTGTCCTATGTATGTATTGAATGTAAACTTGGTCTTTCCTGCACGGCCCTTTTTTGTAGTGATGATTACTACACCATTGGCAGCATTTGATCCATAAATAGCAGCAGATGCAGCATCCTTCATAATATCCATTGATTGGATATCATCTGGATTTAAAAACGCCAAAGGATTGGATTGCGTAAAACTGGCAACATCCGTACTATTTAGCTGAAGTCCGTCAACAATATAAAGAGGGCTATTACCGGCATTGATAGAACCTGCACCCCTTATGCGTACATTAATAGCCCCGCCCGGCAAGCCATTATTGGCTTGTACCAATACTCCGGCCGCTCTGCCCTGTAAAGCTTTGTCAAGAGATACGTTGGGGAGGTTTTCAATTTGTTTGGCCTGGATATTTGAAATAGCACCGGCTTCATCTCTTTTTTTACGGGTTTGGCCATAACCAACAACTACAACTTCAGTAAGTGCTTTTTCTGTAGACTTTAGTGTAGAGTTGATGACCGTTTTGTTACCAATTGCAGTTTCCGCTGACTCCATGTCCAGAGATGAAAAAACAAGTGTGGTAGCAGAAACGGGCACGGATAAAGAATACATGCCGGCAGCATTTGTGATACCGCCAATTTTCGTGCCTTTTACAAGTACCGTAACATTAGGCAGTGGAGCCCCCTGTTCATTGGTTACTTTTCCTGTAATGGTTTTTGTTTGTGCTGATGCCAATTGAAAGAGCAGCAAATGGCATAACAAGAATGCTAGAAGTTTTTTCATTAGCAGTTTTAGATTTTAATTGTTAATAATTTGATAATACTGAAGCTGTAAGATTACGGAAGAAAATTCGTATTTAAAAAACTTGTTTAAAATTTATTTTCAGTTATCTCCATTTTTTTAACTTAATAAATTAATCCTTAATGTTTGAAATCTGCCTATAATTATTTTACAAATCAATAAGTTAAAGCATAAGTGTTTTTAATTCCATACAACTCAATCAGGTAAATAAATAAGCCGCCTGCAAAGTTTGATCACGTTTGCACACACAATACAAAATATTTTTGCACTACTATATCTGATTGATAACAGCACCCGGCAATTCATCCACTTCGTTTTTATTCATGCCAAAGCTGTAAAGCTTTTCTTTTACCTCGCTGTAGCAGCGCTCCTGGTAAGCACAATATTATTTAGCTTTTTGTAAGAATTTTTCTATTGAAGAATACTGTTTGAACATGGAGGTAAAAATAAAAACATAATCCGGCAATGATGTTGGGGGATTTTGCCGTAGGCAAAAAAGGGTTAGCTGCGGATTGCAAAGATATTCACAGATTGTTTTGCCTTTGGCAAAAAAGTATTTGCCACAGAGGCACAGAAGCACAGAAAGGAAAATGAAGACGAAAATGTATTTTTCTGTGCTTCTGTGCCTCTGTGGCAAATTTGCTTTGGCAGCGAAGCTGCTAAATTCTAATTATCCTTTTGAGATTTTTTGTTCTTATCCGGGTTTATAAAAAATATGATGGGTTCGCTTCTGCCTTCGCCATTACCATCGGTTTGTGTTACAGGGTTATGGTTTGCATCCAGCGATTGTATTGTCCAGATGAAGGTTGGTAATTTTTTTGTTTCTCCATCGTAAGGCATAAAAGTTAATTGCGGCTGCCAGATGTATTGTGTGGCCGCTACAATTTCTTTATCAAGCAAAGGCTGGTTGCTGCGTAAAGCCTGCACTGGGCCCTGTGTTGGCAATACTTCAAATACTTGCAGGCGGTAAGTAAGCGGTGTGGTAGCTTTTGGTACAACCGGTGTCCACCTGAAAATGATGGCAGTTTGTGCTTTTTTTGCATCAAGTATTTCCTCATTATATGGCTTCATTAAAATGGGCAGTTGTGTGCTGGCCAGGTAAAAGTTTTTGCAAATCACCTCTCCCATCGGCCCATAATCTGTTGGCCGCACCGGTTGTACACAAATAGTATAATTATCTGCAGGCAGTTTACCCGTTCTTTCTAAAGATGTTTTGTATTTTCCGGTAAACACCATAAACTCCAGCGGCATTACATCGTTGGCCACTAAAATAGTTGTACCCGTTGAGCTTGGTGTAAACACCGATGTTTTAGCTAAATCGGCAGAGCCAATAACGGTTCCATCCAAAGTTTTAATTTCGGTTTTTATTTTAAACTGAACACCCAAAGCGCCTTGTGCAGTTACTATTAAGGTAAGCACTTCACGCCGGTTACTCCATTCGGTTAATTGCGCAGGCGGCTGTGAGTTAATTATTAAATTAAATTTTATCTGAGCCATTGCAGTAGTAAAAATAAAAACGGCAATAATTGATGATAGTATTTTTTTCATGTCTTTTATTTTTTAAGTAGCTGAAATTAAATTTCCTGTTGTTGAAAATTTTTATTGCTGCTTATTTCATTTTTGCTTTTTTGTGTCGAAACGATATTGAAATCCGGTGCGGCAGCTTGTTTCTGTATAATTAGCCCCGTTGGGTAAAATCTCGTTTCCGTATTTAAAATAGTTGGTTGTTAAAAAAGTTGCCCAGGTAAGTTTCTTTGTTAATTTAAAATCAATATTACAACTGGCTATTAAATTATTACTGTTGCTGAAACTGTTTAGTTTACCCAGTGTGTATTGCAGCTGTCCCCGTAGCCGCATTTTCTTTTTTACAGCCGGCATGCTCAACGCTGCACTTAAAGTTGCTAAAGTAATTTTTGCACCAGGCACATCATTATAAAAATACAGGATGCTGAAGTCGGGTGCAATTTCCTTTTCTAAATAAGTGGGCACATAAGTAAGCAAGGCCGTGTGTGTATTGTTGGATGTGGTAAGCCCTGTAATCACATCACGTTCATCATACTTACTGTAATTATAACTCATGCTGATGAGGTGAATAATTTTTTTACCGGTAAACGTAAATGTTGGGTTTATACCCAGATCGTTACTTACATTTTTTATGCCATAAGGATTAAAACCACTGGCTGTTTGAAAACCAAAATTATTATAGCTCACATTTAAACTGAATTTATCGCTGAACTGTGTAAACCAGTTTAGGTTGCCAATAAACTGTTTTGCTTTTAGCGCCGTATTGTTTACGTTGTTTACCCGCTGGCCGATGCTTGCTACAATATTCATTTTATTTTTCCAGGCATTAATGCGGGTGTTTAAAGTATAGTCAAGCCGGTCGCTCTGTAAAAACGGGTATCCGATTGTTTGAAAACCTGCACCCAGATATTTAACCATCACACCCAAATCCAGTTTCTTACCTTTTTTTCCAACGGCTGCCTGTGCTGCATAATCAGTTATGGTAGATGTGTGTGCTTCAATAAAAGGTTTTAAACTTTTTAAAACCGGGCTTAGCGGCGTAATAACATCTTTAGTAAAAGTTGATTGTGCACCTTCGGCTTTAAAATAAAACCCTTTCTCCAGGTATAAATCCGAAACCAGGCTTAACACCACACCCTCCTGCGGCTTAACCGTGAGCGGTGCCGGCAAAGCAGAGTTGGGTAAATCTTTACCCTTGGCAACATTAAATGCAAATAAATAACTGTCTTCTTTTTCAACCCCAATTTGCGCCATCCAGTTTTTGCGCTTAAAAGCACCGGTAACTGTTGGCGGCCCCACAACATAATTTATACCCTGCTGTGATATGCCCGTAAAAAATTTAAACCGAAAAATATTAGGCCTCAAATCAACACCATAACCAAACACGCCAATATCGCCGGTAGAAAGATCGGAGTATTTTAAATATTGCGTACCCAACTGCAACTCGGCCCATTTGTATTTTGGATTAATACCAAAACTGTTCATTGGGTTGGTGATGAACTGGCCAAAGCTTGGTTTTTTTATACCTGCATAAGGCCCTGCAAAATTGGTGGGTATGGCCGCAAAATTAAAATTAAACGGCAGGCTGAAATTTTTACCAAACTTAAATGTTGGTGTAAAATTAAAGCGTACCTGGTTCCATGGGCGGCGGGGTTGGTAGCCCGTCCAGCCAGATGGGTTGCGGGTTAGGCCGTAACCTTCGTAGGTTACGCCCATGGTGCCGCTTACCTGTAATTTTTCTTTTACTTTATCCTTTGCTTTGTTAAGCAGCGAGTCTGTTTCCTGCGCAAATGATGTAGCAGCAAACATGCAAAGAAAAAAGCTGCTGGTTATTATTTTTTTTCTGATCATAAAATTTGGGTTGGGTTTTAACCAATATTTTTATTTCTTTTTTATTACCACTTTAAAACAAATAATCACTTCGCACTCTTTGCAATCTTTATCTCTAAAAGTAAACTTCACACAAATCTCAGCCGTTGCATCGCAACAATCAAGCGGCGATGGTTTTGGTAAAATAAAGCCAAGTGTTACCGGTTGTACAATGCTGAAGATTGCACCGCCGTTATTCCATATAATTTCCCTTGGGTTGCTGTAGGTTGATAAAGAAGTTACATTCAGCGGCGCATTCGTCATCACACCCGCCAGGTTCACTTTTGGAACAACAGGCCCCATCACATTACCATCATAAATACTGGCCCATCCTTTTGGTAAATTTTTACATCCGATGCACTGCTCCGGAAACTGGCTCGTTAAATTATAACTCAAAACTTCGGCCCTTATCTCTGTTAGTGAAGCACCGGTTAATCCTGTAAAATTAAAACTTTGGTTTACCAGCAGGTTAGTATTGCCTGGGCTCATAGAAGTTGTTTGGCTTTGAAGGCTTGCTTTTATATCATAAGGGCAACAATCTTTTTCGCACACTACTTCAAAAGTAAGCTTACATTCTTTACACAATTTTCCGCCGCAATATGCCATTATTATAATGCTATAACTACCGGCTGGCAAACCGCTCAGGCTTAATGGCAAACTACCGGTTTGGCTGATGGGGCCTGTTAACTGGTAAGTAATTGTTGCGGGGCAATTTGCAGGAATACAGAAATAGCTTGCATTTAAAGTAACATTGCTCAGACAGTTAACTTCAAATTTTTCGCCATTACATTTTAGTTTCTTTGTGGCGTTATTTATTGTTAACTCCGGAATTATTTCTGTACCGGGTTTATTACAATCGCAACCTTTGTCGCAGTCTTTTTTTATGTTGATTTTACAACTATCGCATTTTAAATCTCCGCAGTAAGCGTAAATGGTTATGTAGTAAGATCCGTTGGGTAAGTTAGATGGTATAGAATAACTACCCGTTCCGCCACCAATGTAATTGTTTGTATTGGCATCATACAAACTATAAACAACTTTACCCGGACAATCTTTTCCTTTGCAGATGTAAGTACCCGACAGCATGAATGAATCTTTACAATGATCGCCCTGTATCACATACTGAAAAGGTTCTTTTTTGCAATCAATTTTTATCTGCTCACCGGTTGTTACATTCGTCCAAAGCGGCCCCTCTTTCCAATAACTTTCTTTACAATTGCAGGTGTCGCAATTCTTAACAAAAACATTGTAAGCACCGGTTGTTGCTGTGCAACCGTTCATACTTACGGTTGCTGTAATGGTATGAGAACCTAAGCCAAGTGAGCCCAGTGTAAATGGTGAGGTTGTGCCACCAACTCCACCCGGCGACCAGGTTATAACATAAGCAGGTTGACCGGATATATTTGTAGGTAATGGAAAATACAGATGATTGGTATCGCCCAAACAAATGGTATCGCAACCTTGCGGAAATAAAGCAACATAAGGTAATGGTTTAATCAGCATACTTGCGGTTGCAAAACAACCATAATCATCCATTGCCTGCACACTATACATGCCTGCAGCTTGAACAACATGAGTTGTGCCCTGTTGCCCGTTCTCCCATGAATAATAATAAGTACCAGCCGGTGTTGCATTGGCGGTTAATGTAACTACAGGACCTTCGCACAATGGGCCTCCCGGTGCAATGGTTACATTTGGATTTTTTGAAAATGCAATACAAATTGTATCCAGATTGCAGCAGCCGGTTATTACATCGGTTACTTTTACTATAAATGTATAAGTACCAAAGGCGCTGATTACATAATTTAAAGAATTATTGAGTCCGGTGTTTGTATAAATTGGCAAACCGGCTGTTGTATTTAAATACCAATCGTACTGATAATTTACATTAGCCGGGTTTGAATAAACGGCGCCATAAGCTGGAGCTGCTGGTAAATTATATGGAACATTTGGTATACAATTGTTGGTGTTAGCAATAATTTTTGTTTGTGGTTTTGGGTGATAAACAACCGTAACCGGGTTTGATTTTACTAAGCAGCAATTAGGGCTGCTTTGCGCCTGCACATAATAGATGCCGATGGTTGTAACAGAGAATGTATTAACGCCTGAAGGCGCACCCTGCGAAACACCATCTTTAAACCACTCGTAATTGGTAAAGCCCGGGGTGGCGGTAAGTACCTGGCCTAAAGATGCACAGGGTGCCTGGCAAATTTTTATTAATGGAGATGGTGTAATGCTAATTGCCGGCGGCGTTACCACATTTATAGGAATGGAAGCGCTAATTGTACACCCGAATGCATCGGTAACCGTTAAGTTTACAGATGGAGGAGTCGGCGTTGCACTAAATGCATAACTTAATACTGCATTTTGAGATACCGGCGTACCGCCTATCGTCCACGAATATAAAACACCCGTCATGGAGCTTGTGAAAGTATAGGTTTGGTCTTTACAAACATTGGGCAGGTTACAAGCGTTGCTGCCAATAGTAAGTGTGGGTGTACCAAAACCAAAGCTGAACGACTTAGTTAGTGTACAAGGAGGGAAACCGGGTTTGGTTACGGTTATCGTCATAATTACATTGGGGCTGCATCCTGATGCCGCATTTACGGTAAATGTATTGCCAGTTACCGAAGTTGCAGTGCATGGTGGTGCGCCCGATGAAGACCAGTTAACGGAACTAACGGTCCATCCGCCTAAAACCTGCGAAATATTGTTAAGCGTTATTGTGTGGCCTCCGCCAGGCGAGCAGGTAACACTATAATTAAAATCTGGTATCAGTGGTACTTCAGTATTTGCTGTTATAGTGAACGTACATCCACTGCAGGTCATGCTGGCTGTTACACCATACACACCTGCATTTGCGTAAGTATGTGTAACGGTATTTCCTGTGGCTGTTCCGCCATCACCAAAAGTCCAGTTTACAACACCACCAGGGCATGCATTAAGCCCGGTTATGCTGAAAGTCTTTGTGTTGCATGGTCCTGAAATACTGATTGTACCAAAAGGATTTGGCGGAATTGGCGAGGCACATCCCGGAACGGGA
The DNA here is from genome assembly GCA_031360765.1 of Chitinophagaceae bacterium. Lineage (GTDB taxonomy): Bacteria > Bacteroidota > Bacteroidia > Chitinophagales > Chitinophagaceae > Ferruginibacter. Next base: position 5,756 of record JANMBZ010000158.1, on the reverse strand, counting down.
ATACAAATTTGCTGAACAATGGTTATGGTGTTTGATGCAACCGGTGCACAGGGGCTGCAGGTAACTGTTACATAATAGTTTCCGGGCAAAGTGGCATTAAATGTAGGCGAATTTGTACCTACTGGCAAACCGTTCCTGTACCATTGAAAATTACAGCCTATACCCGAAGTAAATGCAACAAGGTTTACATTAGGTGTCAACGGGTTGCACCATACCAACGGGTCACCGGTTGAAATGGTTATGGTTGGTATGGGTTGTGGAGGAACTGTAATGGATGCTACCGATTTACAGCCACCAGGGAATGTTACCAGCACGGCATACGTTCCCGGAAGCGTAATATTTATTGTTTGTGTTGTGGCAACCGAACCACCCGACCATTGGTATGTACCTCCGGCCGGTGCTATCAATTGCAGATTCCCTGCACATAAGCTTCCGCCATTTGTTGTTACTGTTATAAAAGGAGGCGATATTGTTGATACGGAAACCGCAGGACTTGCTCCGCTACAGTTTGATACAAATATGCTACCGGCTGCATGAATTTCATAAATAGCCGTGCTACCACTTTGACTAACCAAAGATGCAGCAGGTGTATTGCTCCAGGTAAATGGCCCGGTGCCACTTGCGGTTGCTGTTACCTGGCCGCCAATACAAACTGTTGCAGGGCTAACGGTAACTGATGGCAAAGGCACCTGGTTAACTACTACACTGGCAGAACCAAAACAACCGTTTAATGTTGTTGATGCAGTTACTGTCCATGGAGCTGTGCCATTAAAAATGATAGAAGCATTTTCATCGTAAGTACCATAAGGTGCAGGCGGCTGTATTAATGAAGGCGAAACAGACCATAAAAAATTACTGCCCGATGGCGTGGATGATGCATTGTAGGTAGTTAATACATTAGGACAAACAGCGGAGTTGGGACCAACATTTACTACCGGTGTTGGTTTTACAAGTACCGATACACAAACCGGATTGGCGTTGCAATAATTGGGAACATTGGCAAGTATTGGCTGGCTGCACAACTGATAAACGCCGGCAGTAAGCCATTGCACTGTAAAATTAGAAACGCCATTTGGCCCGGTTGAAAAAATATAATCGGTTCCCAGTACGCCGCCTGTAACAGTCCAATCTGCTAATGAACCATCCTGTGTAATATACATGCCGCTTAAGCCAGCACACACACTCGTCATTCCCGAAATTTTGAATTTTGGTTTTACAGTGATGGAAAGAGTATAACTGCCCCCACATTTTTTATGCGTATTAGGGTTTGTATAATTAACAGTTAGATTATAAGTGCCGGGTGTTGTCCAGTCAATATTTATTTGTGGATTATTATTAGGAAAAGCTGTTGGGTACATTCCAAAGTTTACAATATTACCGCCGCCGCTTAATGTCCAGCTGTAAAAAGTACCAGGCATTACAGGCAACGAATAAGTTTCTGTACTGCCCACACAAACAACCGTGTTGCCCTGTATAGGTATGGCCGGCCAAACAATATTTACCGGTAATGTAACCGTGTTACATGCACCGCAACCTGTTGTTGTTAAAGTGATAGTAGCCGGTAAAGTGCCCGGCTGGGTGTTACTCCATACAACTTTAACGCAATTTGCTGTTGATGAACCGATGATGGTACCACCAGTAACCGACCAGGAATAACCACCGCATGTTTTGGTACTGCAGTAGGTTGCTGTATCGCCGGGGCAAAGCATTTTATCGCAGCCCGAAATACCCGGGCCATCATTTACAACAATAATTTGCTTAAGCGTATCGGTACAACCACAACCATTACTTTTACTTTTTACAATTAAGGTAACCGTGTAGCCGGGAGAATTATTTACAGTTGTATAAGTATGTTGTGGATTAACATCGGTAGATGTTGTTCCATCTCCAAAATCCCAGAAATAAGTGGCGCCGCCAAGCGAAGTGTTGTTAAACTGTATTAAGTTGTTTACACAAACGGGGCTCGATGGGCTAAATGTAAAATTGGCAACCGGTTTATCAAGCAAACAGATTTCATATGCAATTTTTCGTACGCAGGTTCCATTGGTAATGGTAACCACAATGCTACCTTTGGTTACATTACCCCAGTTTATAGTTACCGGGTTACCGGGATTAGGAGAAGCTACCGAACCTCCGGTAACTGCCCAGGTGTAAGTAAAGCCCGGCAAATTAGGGATAACCAGATAGGTCATTGAAGAATTTTTGCAGGCAACTATAGATTGCTTTTGGCCCGGCACAGGTCCGTTGGGCGGAAGACCCACTGCTGTACCAAGGTCTTTAAAACTGCTGTCGCATAACAGATCGCACTGACGGTCGTTGATGAGCTGTTTTAACTCAAATTTTTCGGGGCAGCAAACCGCATTTACCTGAGCATTAGTTTTTATAAAAACTAATGAAACGAATATGAATAGAATTAATTTTTTCATTGTTTTGATTTTTTATTATCAACTGATAAATGCGGTTTTATTTGTTACATCCTTTTATAGCAGCTTCGTAATTACATACCACTACACTGCAGGTTATACAGTTTTCGTAAGTAACCGTGTAGCGGATGCACCATTTTGCTTTAGCTCCGCAACAAGCCACCATTTTTGGATAACTAATGCTGTATTGCAGTGCCACACCGCCATTCATATCTTTTGGTGGAGAAAAATTCCAGATCAGGTTATGCGTACCTCCGCCAGAACCTCCAACTCCATTTAAAGTGCCGCTGCTGAAATTTCCCATTTGAGAAGATGGCGTTGTACAAACCAAACAGTCATCCGATTCGGGTACAAACTCAAACCAAACTAAATCCATCTTTACAGTTTTCACTTTACCAGGGCCGGTAACAAAACTTAAATTTTGTGTAATGGCTGTTGATGTAATGGTTGGTTTATCTTTTTCGTTGGGTTGTATCTTAATGTCTTTACAGGCATTGCAAATACAATTGAGTGTATCGCTTTTTACTTCGGTTTCTTTATTATCGGGGTCGGCCACATCTTCAGCATCTACCAAAAACTTAAGGAAATTTATAGCTGGGTTACATTCAATACTGCCCGTAAAAACAACAAAGCCGTTGCCTGCAATTGTTTGTGGTAATGTTGGGCTAATGGGAGATAGATTGATTGCTGCACCGGCACCGTTTACTTTATATTTTACAGCAACAACTTTTACCGGCGTGGCCAGGTTGTTTCTTACTTTAATGTAAATAGATTGTTTTCCATCTTTGCAGCAGCCAACTTTTAAACTGTCTATCTGTATATCAATATTGTTTTGAACTTTAAAGCTCCAGGCTTCGCTTTTGCCTTCGTTGCTGCAAATTGGGTTTCCTTCACGATTTAAGGCCTGCACTTCCCAAATGTAATCGCAGAGATAAGGTGGTCTACATGGGCCGGTGTAAATATTGCTTATAGTTGCTTCTGTTATATCTGCCACATCTTTGGTAACAATGGGTTTGTTGGTACGCATAGCCTGCGATGCGCTTTGGCCCTGCATCAGTTGCCATACTTTTAAGCGGTAAGTAACCGGTTCCTGTGGCTTTGGTACAAGGGGCGTCCATCTAAAAGTAATTCCTGCAGATGCATCTTTGGGTGCAAATGATTTTGCATCGGAAGGCGATTGTAATTTTGGTGCAGCACATGCTGTCGTAGCATTTTCTTCAACCTTAAACGTAAAGGCTTCGCTTTTGCCTTCATTACTGCAGATGGGTTTTCCTTCCCTGTTCAATGCCTGCACTTCCCAAACATAATCGCATAGATAAGGGGGCCTGCATGGGCCGGTGTAAATATTGCTGATAGTTGCTTCTGTTATATCTGCCACATCTTTGGTAACAATGGGTTTGTTGGTACGCATGGCCTGTGAGCTACTTTGGCCCTGCATCAGTTGCCATACTTTTAAGCGATACGTAACTGCTCCTTGCGGCTTTGGTACAATAGGTGTCCACCTAAATGAAATTCCTGCTGATGCATCTTTGGGTGCAAAGGATTTTGCATCGGAAGGCGATTGTAATTTTGCTGGTGTACATTCAGTTACTCCATTTTCTCCTACTTTAAAAGCCCACACTTCACTCTTACCTTCATTACTTCCAATAGGTTTATCTTCTCTGTCAACCGCCTGCACCTGCCAAACATAATCGCATAAATAAGGTGGCCTGCATGGGCCGGTATAAATACCGCTAACAACAGCCTGGGTTATATTATCTACATCTTTGGTTACAATGGGTTGGTTGGTTCGCATGGCCTGTGCACCGCTTTGGCCCTGCATCAACTGCCATACTTTTAAACGGTAAATAACTGACTGAGGCTTGGGTACCAGCGGCGTCCATCTGAAAATAACCGGTGCCGACATTTCGTTTGCCGCAAAAGTTTTTCCATCGTTAGGTACAATCAATTGAGGCGGAGTGGTAGTAGTTGTATTTGTTTCTACCTTAAATGTGTACGAGTCGCTCTTACCTTCATTTTTTCCCATCGGCTTACCTTCCCTGTTCAGCGCCTGCACCTGCCAAACATAATCACACAGGTAAGGTGGCCTGCATGGGCCGGTGTAAATGCCGTTAACAACAGCCTGCGTTATATTATCTACATCTTTAGTAACAATTGGTTGGTTTGTACGCATGGCTTCGGTACTGTTTTGCCCCTGCATCAGTTGCCATACCTTTAACCGATAAGTAACCGGTTGCTGTGGTTTAGGCACCAACGGCGTCCAGCGAAAAGTTACCGGCCTACTCAGCTCTGCCTCGGTAAATACTTTTCCGTTTTCCGGATTTATTAAAGTGGGTGGCGTGTATTCGGGTTCCCTGGCCGATTCTACACTAAACTCTTTACACACTTCGTTGCTGATAGCCACCCGATCTACATTATAAAATTGTACACAGATGGAATAGCTTCCTTCTTTTAAATCATGACAACCCTGCAATGTACTCGTTAACTCATTGGCCGAAAATGTACGGGTTGTAAATTCATCAACGGGCATACCACCTGCCGAATTGTTACCACATATAATGGCGCCGCCGCCTTTTATCTGCACCATTAGCCTGATGCCTTTTACACTAACATTTGGCGGCAATTGTGCTACCAGCAATAACGATCCGGGTATGTTACCCCAGTTATCAATTACGGCAGGCAATTGGTTTTTTACCGTAAAGCTTACAATTTTTATTTGCTGTAACTGGCTGTAGGCAGTAGCTGCGCCAAACATCAGCAAAAGTAAAAGCAGTTTTATTTTTTTCATATCCTTGTTTTTTAATTGGCTTTTTGCAAAGCCTTTTATTACAGATACAAAAATGTAAAGAAGAAAGCGAAGGTTTTAGAAGAATGTACAGATGTAGGAGATGATTGTATAAGTGCGTGGAGGTGCCCCTATTCCTTAAAGAGGTGAATGGAGAAGATTTCTACAGAAATATGGGAGAGTTAAGCTTTACGTTTTATCCATTTTTCAAACCTGGCTAAAAACTCTTCTTTGCGGCGGCTAGCTACCGGCAATTCTTTTCCGTTTTCTAAAACCACATCGCCACCACTGCCTTTTATATACTCTTTTATAAAGGAAAGGTTGATGATGTACTTATCATGAATGCGGGTAAAATTTGTTTCGGGCAACAGCTTTTCATATTCGCCTAACTGGCGGCTTACCATAATTTTTTTATCGTTGCATAAAAAGAAGTTGGTGTAGTTACCACTGCTTTCGCAATATAAAATTTCGGCAAGCTTTACAAAAACCAACCCGTTGCTGGTTGATAAAGGTATTTTATCGGGTGCAGCAGCTTGTGTATTTTTTTC
>JANMBZ010000150.1:0-7728 GCA_031360765.1 Chitinophagaceae bacterium | reverse complement strand
CTTCGTAAAAACACATAAAGCTGCTTTTACAATCATCCATTAACTGCTTTGCAATTTCGGGCAGGCCATCCTTTTTTAATAATGGAAGTATAGCCAGTTTGGTAGGGGCGATCATTGCAGGAATTTTTAACACTACACGGCTGTCTTCGGTTCCATCTTCTTTTAGCCATTTCTCATCTGTATAAGCCAGACTGATGATGGTTAAAAAAAGCCTGTCTAAACCAACGGAAGTTTCAACAACAAATGGTGTGTAGTTACCGTATGGTTTATTGGTTGTGGCATCAATATCGTTATCAAAATATTGTATTTTCTTTTTGCTGAATTCCTGGTGCTGTTTCAAATCAAAATCTGTACGGCTGTGAATACCTTCCAGTTCTTTCCATCCAAAAGGAAATTCAAATTCAATATCCATGGCGGCATCTGCATAGTGCGCCAGCTTTACATGATCATGAAAACGTAATTTCTCCGCAGGAATTCCTAGACTCTGGTGCCATTTTATTCTTTCCTCCGACCAGAATTTATACCATTCCATTTGTGTGCCTGGGCGAATGAAGAACTGCATTTCCATCTGTTCAAATTCCCGCATTCTAAAAATAAATTGTCTTGCAACAATCTCATTACGAAAAGCCTTACCAGTTTGTGCAATACCAAAAGGTATTTTCATTCTGCCGGTTTTTTGCACGTTTAAAAAATTTACAAAAATACCCTGGGCAGTTTCGGGCCGCAGGTAAACTTTATTATCATCCGGATTATCGGCTGCAACTGCACCAAACTCTGTAGAAAACATCAGGTTAAACTGGCGAACGTCTGTCCAGTTGCAGGTTTTGCTGATGGCGCATTTTATCTTGTGTTCTTCAATTAATTTTTTCAGGCCGTTATAATCATCTATAGCTAATAAATTATCCATGTCGGCCAGCACGTTTTCAGCATCCTGTTCCTTGCCTGCAGTTTTCAATTCGTCTGCATAGCTCTCAATTAAATGATCAACCCTGTATCTTTTATTGCTGTCTTTATTATCAATCATGGGGTCGCTGAAATTATCAACGTGGCCGCTGGCCTTCCAGGTGGTTGGGTGCATAAAAATAGCCGCATCAATACCCACAATATTGTCGTGCATTTGTGTCATGCTCTTCCACCAGTAATCACGAATGTTCTTTTTTAATTGAGAGCCGTTTTGGCCATAGTCATACACAGCCGCCAGGCCATCATAAATTTCGCTGCTCTGAAAAATATAACCGTATTCTTTACAATGGGAGATTAACTCCGCAAAATTGTTTGTTTCGTTTGCCATAGGGCGCAAATTTAGGCAATATTGTCAAACTATTTTTAAGCATATATTTGTCAGCATAACTTAAGCCAGTGGCCAATAACTTTCAGTTACCAAACAACAAACCTTCTGCTTTAGAAAAATTTGGATTGTACTATTTAAATTTTTTCAGAAAGAGAGACCTTACCCATACCGTGTTTGATTTTACGGATGAAGAACTGGCCATTAAGATCAAAAAAATCACCATCAAAGGCATTTTACTTTCGGCCATTACAGGAATTATCCTTGTTTTTCCTACGGTTTGGGTAGATGATTATTTTACAGCAGAAGTTTGGTATGTACATTACGGCTGGGTTGCAGCAGTAACACTCGTTTCGGTTTTGATTGAATTTTACCTGCTTTTTATAATTGCCTTAAAAGCGGTTTACGAAGTAAGCGATATCATTAATATGCACGCCAGTCCCAAAGATTTTTTACAATCGGGTGTGTTCAGTGTAAAAAATATTCTGGCACGTACAGCTTTGGAATTACCCGATCCGGAATTAAAGATTTTGGGAATTGATCCATTTAAACGCATCTCAAAAAAGAACCTGTTGGTTTTAGGGTTGATTTATAAAGCAAAAATATTTGTAACTAATTTCGTTTTAAAATATGGGTTGAAATTTTCCGTAGGAGAAACTATTTACGGCATTCCCATTTTGTATGAAGCCTTGTTTGTAGAAGCTTTCTGGAATGGCGTTGTTTTAAAAAGAGTGGTGCAGGAAGCAAGACTCAGGCTCTTTGGTTTTGCATTGGCCAATCATATTGCCGATAGTGTAATTAAAAATAAACAGCTTGATCAACTTTCGCCTGCGGCCGAAATTGGTTGCATGCGTGCCATTGGCAATGCTGTGGTGATGACGCAAAATTACCATCCCAACATGATGCTGTTATTGCTGGAGTTTCAACAGTTATTAAATTTGGGCGATGAAAATAAATACGACGACTGGAATATGTTTTTACAAACCTTGCAAAGCGTAACCGAGGAGGAAAGAAATTTTTTACTCGACCTTTTTACCGTTTCAGTTGCCTTTGATGGTAAAGTTTCAACACTGGAAAAGGATAATTTAAAAGCTGCTTATGGTAAAGATTACGAAATATATTATCCACGCTTAGTACAACTTACAAAATATTTAAAAGCCGGGCGTTTAAATGCAGCCTACAAATTATGTCGGCTTGATTTTAACGCCGGTTAAAAAATTATATGATTACAGAAGAAAAAATAAAACACATAAGAAAGCAATTAAGCAAAGGGGAACCCGAGGGCGAAATTAAAAATGGCTTGCGTAAGGCTGGCCTTAGCGAAGACGAAATAACTGCCTTGTTCTTTAATCTCTTCCCAAAAAAGACTGGTTTAAAAAAGTTAGGTAGCAATGAGAATGCTAATACACAGCTATTTTATTTAATTGGAGCCTGCTTAATAATTGCAGGTGGTTCTATGCTGGCCATTAATACCTGGTTAAAACAATTCGGTATTCCTTTAATTGTTTTAGGGGCGGTAAGTTTATGTATTAATTTTTTTATTGCTAATAAAAACAAAGGAAAATAAAACTTTTGCTCAACTAAATCAATTTCAAAAAACAAGTTGATTATACAGCAGGCGGCGGAGCATCATCCGTTTTTATTACCGATTTTATTTCGGGCTGCTGTTGTATAGGTTTTACAGATTCTACCTCTATCTCCTGTACCCACACGGCATAACTGTTTGGGTAAATGCGGCTGCCTGTATGCGCTGCATATACATGCGTAAAAACGGCGCCATAATACAATATTACGGCTGAATAATAAACCCACACCAATAACACGATAATAGTGCCTGCTGCACCGTATGTTGCCGAAAGCGTACTGTGCCCGATATAATATCCAATTAAAAATTTGCCAATCATAAAAAGGGCTGCGGTGGTAAATGCACCTGCTCTCACATGCTTCCACTCAACCCTTGCATCGGGCAGTACTTTAAATATCATTCCAAATAATAAGGATGTAATTCCAAAAGTTAAAATAAGGTTGAAGATGTAAACCATTATAACCGTTAACTGTGGAAATATTTGGGTAAGCCGGTTAAGCAAGGCATCCATGGCACCATTTATAAGCAATGATACCAACAGCAAAAAACCCAGGCTTACCACAATTGAAAAAGATAAAAGCCGGTTTAAAATAACTTTCAGGATACCGGTGCCTTTTGGTTTTGATTTTAATTTCCAGATGGAATTGATGGAGTCCTGAATTTCGCTAAAAACGCTGGTTGCACCAATTAATAAAGTTACAATACCAACAATGGTTGCAAAATAACTGCTTTTCGATAATGCTGCACTTCGTATTATCTGCTGTATCTGCACAGCTGCATCCTGGCCAACAAAGCCTGCAATCTGGTGATATAGAGTTCCTTCAACAGCCTCACGGCCATAAAAAATATTACTTACCGTAATAATGATTATGAGCATCGCAGGCAAAGAAAAAATGGTGTAGTAAGCAAGGGCTGCACTCAGCTTAAGCACTTTATTGCTCACAAAATCAGTGAAGGACTGTTTAATTATAGACCAGGAGGTTTTTGTAAACATTTGTATGTGATTATTTAAGCTTTTCATTATTTTGATGTCTGTCTGCATCCCGTATATTTTTCTTTTCAAAATTCTTCTGCAAAGCCTCGGTTAAATTAACACCTGTTTGGTTTGCCAGGCAAATTAGTACCCACAAAACATCTGCCATCTCATCGCCCAAGTCTTTTCCTTTATCAGTTTCTTTAAAAGATTGCTCCCCGTATTGCCGCACCATCAGTCTACTTAGCTCTCCAACCTCTTCCATTAGTATGCCAAGGTTGGTCAATTCGTTAAAATAGCGAACTCCTGTAGTAGTAATCCATTCATCTACTTTTTTTTGTAAATCATCAATTGTAAGTTTTGCCATTATTCTTTATTTTTAGAATCAATAACTATCGTTACCGGTCCATCATTCAATAAAGATACTTTCATATCGGCACCAAACTCGCCTGTATAAATATCTTTTCCTAAATCTTTTTGAAGTTGAGCAACTGTTTTTTCATAAAGCGGCATAGCAATTTCAGTCTTGCTTGCTTTTATATAAGAGGGGCGGTTCCCTTTTTTTGTAGATGCATGTAACGTGAACTGACTTACTAATAAAATATCGCCACCTATATCTTTTACAGAAATATTGGGCACTTTATTTTCATCATCAAAAATGCGCAGGTTAACAATTTTGTTGCTCAGCCAAATAACATCTTCATCCGTATCTGCATCTTCAATACCAACCAAAACAAGCAACCCTTTTTTAATTTCAGATTTTATTTTGCCATCAATGGTTACACTGGCCTGTGTAACCCTTTGTATAACTGATCTCATGTTTACAAATATAATTGCAACCGGTAAAATAAAAACCCCTCATTTTATTAAGGGGTTTTTATTAAGTCATTTTCGGCCTGCCAGAAACAGTGCCAGCAAACCCAGCGGCAATGGTATCCACCAGAAATCGCTCAGCTCTGATAAATGACTCGAATTTTTTCCAACAAAATACATGGCAACAGATGCTGCAATGCACAATACACCAAGTATGGTGAATAGACTTTTTTTGTTCATAACAGTTAGGTTTTCATAAATCTACTCATTACAATTTATTTGTGCAATAGCAATCTTTATTTTCAAAAAATTATTAATCAAACTAAAGTTGAATTCATTGCCCCTATAATCCTGTAAACAGCATTCCGGCTCCGGAGCTAAGTTGAAAGATTGCTGTTTAAACAGTGATAAATAGGTAAAACAGCCTGAAATCAACCCATTGGATTTTTATTGAAAATTCCAAGAGTTTAAACAAACAGTTTATTAAAAAAATGGGGAAAAGTGACCAAATCCACTGCCCGTGTGAGTCTGCAAAATTATCCACCAATTTTGTCCACAGGTGTTAATATTTAAAGGTTTGATTGTTCATGCAATACAAATATTTTCGTTGACTTGTTATTTACTTAACCCAACAAATCAAGCTTCTTATATACTTATGGCAAAAAAATCACAACCTGCTAAGGGATTGCAGTTCACCCGTCAGTTTACCAAAGACGAGGTTAGTCCTTTCGATATGTTTGAGTACGACTACCGTACTTCAGTAATTAAAAATCCAACCGGCGAAATTGTTTTCCAGATGGATAATGTAGAGGTTCCGAAACAGTGGAGCCAGATTGCTACAGATATTCTGGCACAGAAATATTTTCGTAAAGCAGGTGTTCCAAATGAAGACGGAACAACGGGCAGAGAAACAACCGTAAAACAAGTTGCTCACCGTATGGCGCATTGCTGGCGGGTTTGGGGCGAACGATATAATTATTTTGCAACCCCCAACGATGCAGTAATATTTTACGATGAATTGGTTTACTCCATTTTAAACCAGGCTTGCGTACCAAACAGTCCGCAGTGGTTTAACACCGGTTTGCACGAAGTGTACGGCATTACCGGCAAACCACAGGGGCATTATTATGTAGATGCAAAAGATGGCCAGCTAAAAAAATCGGCCAATGCTTATGAGCGCCCTCAACCACACGCTTGTTTTATATTAAGTGTAAATGACGACCTGGTTAACGAAGGTGGCATCATGGATCTTTGGGTACGTGAGGCAAGAATTTTTAAATACGGAAGTGGTGTGGGTACCAACTTCAGCAGCATACGTGGCGAAGGCGAAAAATTAAGTGGTGGTGGCACATCAAGTGGCTTAATGAGCTTTTTGAAAATTGGTGACCGTGCAGCGGGCGCTATTAAAAGTGGTGGTACTACAAGAAGAGCAGCCAAAATGGTTTGTTTGGATCTTGATCACCCCGAAATTGAAAAATTCATCAACTGGAAAGTTGAGGAAGAAGATAAAGTAGCTGCGTTAATTGCTGCAGGTTATGCAAGCGATTACGAAGGCGAAGCTTACAGAACCGTGAGCGGACAAAACAGCAACAACTCCATCCGCATACCAAATGAATTCTTTAATGTATTGGATGAAGATGGTGAGTGGGAACTGAAAGGAAGAAGCGATGGCCGTGTGATGAAAAAAATACAGGCAAGAAAACTTTGGGAGCAAATTACTTATGCCGCATGGCGTTGTGCTGATCCCGGTACACAATATGATACCACCATCAACGAATGGCATACCTGCCCCGAAGGTGGTCCTATCAGGGCTTCCAATCCTTGCAGTGAATATATGTTCCTGGATAATACGGCCTGTAATTTAGCCAGTGTAAATCTTCGCCAGTTTTTTGATGAAAGTGATAACTCATTTAATGTACAAGGTTTTGAACATACCTGCCGTTTGTGGACGACCGTTTTGGAAATTTCTGTTTTAATGGCGCAGTTCCCATCAAAAGAAGTGGCTCAATTAAGTTACGATTACAGAACACTTGGTTTAGGGTTTGCAAATCTTGGTTCTATGTTAATGGTAAGCGGTATTGCTTACGATAGCGAAGAAGCAAGAGGCATTGCAGGTGCCATCACCGCCATCATGACTGGGGTATCTTATAAAACATCAGCAGAGCTTGCCAGCTTCCTGGGTGCATTTGATAAGTACGAAGAAAATAAAACGCACATGTTACGTGTTATGCGCAACCACCGTGCTGCTGCCTACGATGCAAGCGATGCATACGAAGGCATAAAAATAAAACCACAGGGTATCAATGCAAAATATTGTCCTGATTATTTATTGAAAGCCGCTACCAAAGCCTGGGATGATGCAGTGCAAATGGGAGAGAAGTACGGCTACCGCAATGCACAAACAACCGTTATCGCTCCAACCGGTACCATCGGTTTGGTAATGGATTGCGATACCACCGGTGTTGAACCTGATTTTGCTTTGGTGAAATTTAAGAAATTAAGCGGTGGTGGTTATTTCAAAATTATAAACCAAAGCGTGCCGCAGGCTTTACGTAATTTAAAATACAGTGAAACGGAAATTGAAGAGATCGTTGCGTACGCAAAAGGCCATGCTTCTTTAGATAAAGCTCCTTTCATCAATACAAAAACTTTGATGGAAAAAGGATTGCTGCAGGAAGACATTGATAAGCTGAATGCCGTGTTGGGTGCAGCTTTCGAAATTGGTTTTGTTTTCAACGTATATACTTTGGGAGAAGCCTGTTTGGAAAGATTAGGATTTAAACCCGAGCAATACCAGGATTTTGGCTGGAGCCTTTTGGAAGCTTTAGGATACAGCGATGATGAAATTGATGCAGCCAACATTTATATATGTGGTACCATGACGGTGGAAGGTGCTCCTTATTTAAAAGACGAACATCTTTCAGTTTTTGATTGTGCCAACAAATGCGGACAAATAGGCGAACGCTACATTCATGCACACGGACATATCCGTATGATGGGTGCTGCACAACCTTTCTTAAGCGGCGCTATTTCAAAAACCATCAACCTGCCAAACGAAGCCACACAGGC
>JANMBZ010000100.1:0-44242 GCA_031360765.1 Chitinophagaceae bacterium | reverse complement strand
GTCAAAAGTTTGAAAGCAAATCACAACTGGTCAATTTGCTGCTTTTTTCCTTCCCAGGTTGTGTAAGAACTAAGTTAGTCAAAAGTTTGAAAGCAAATCACAACTCCAATTGATCCCAAACGTCCTGCTTTGCTGTTGTGTAAGAACTAAGTTAGTCAAAAGTTTGAAAGCAAATCACAACGGCCAGGCGTTTAGCCTGGCATTGAGCAAGGTTGTGTAAGAACTAAGTTAGTCAAAAGTTTGAAAGCAAATCACAACAATACCTGTCCTATCCTGTTTTCATACCAGGTTGTGTAAGAACTAAGTTAGTCAAAAGTTTGAAAGCAAATCACAACTTCCCGACAGTTATAGTAACGTTCTTATTAGTTGTGTAAGAACTAAGTTAGTCAAAAGTTTGAAAGCAAATCACAACCACTACGATAGGGCTTTGCGATGCCCTTGGTTGTGTAAGAACTAAGTTAGTCAAAAGTTTGAAAGCAAATCACAACCATTTGCATATTGAAGTGACAAGTGCTTTAAGTTGTGTAAGAACTAAGTTAGTCAAAAGTTTGAAAGCAAATCACAACTGGTAATTGAGATGGAATAATACAGTGCTATCTATAAGTATCTTCATTTTAGGTAGCTAAAATCCAATTTTTTTGTTTCCATTATTTTTATGGCCTCCTTAAAAGCAGACACTGTACCGGTTTTTTTTCTGGTACCAGCTTTCTTTTTAACTGTAGCTTTTTTTGTTCTTACTGCTGTTTGCATGATCTGTTATTTTTTGTTGTGTAAGAACTAAGTTAGTCAAAAGTTTGAAAGCAAATCACAATTATGGCAAATGATAAACTTAGCATTACGGAGTTGTGTAAGAACTAAGTTAGTCAAAAGTTTTATGAGGGGCTGGAGGAAACCGTCAACTGAAAATGCTATTTTTTTCTACCAACACTTCTCCATGATTAATCAAAAGCGGTTTAACCGAATTGGCTATGATGCAATACATATACGCACTCAGCAGCAGTTCATTTGCCAAGGTAGTATCAGTTTCAGATTTGATAAATATTTTTGGATAAAGATTTATAGTTGTAAATTCAAGGTGTGCTTCATACAAATTAATTTGCCCGATTGCAGCACAGGTTATGTGTGCAACTTTCAAATTTCTTTTATCGGCCAGCGCAAGGTAAGTTGTGATAAAGCCGCTGCTTAAAGAACCTAAGAACAAATGTTCAGGTGTCCATACATCCGGCACACCGCCTTTAAACTCAGGGGCAGTGGCAATTTCAATACAGCCCTTTACATCTTTAGCCGTAAGTATTCCTTTTCTTCCTGCGGTTCTTTTTAATTCCACTTCAAAAAAATACTGATACTTATCGGTTTTAGTAATCATACTGCGTTATTTATGAGATATAAAAATGGGCATCTTAATATCGTGAATAACATCGTTTGCAAAACTCTTTTTAAATAATTGAGATAGTGCCGACCTGGCAAATGCACCCATTACAACAACACTGTTTGGTTTGTTGGAAAGCCAAACCGCAAAATCTTTTTTTTGTTTTAAATGCAGGGTTTCAATTTTTAAATCGGGATAATGACTGGCTACCAATTCCGTAACCAGGCTGTATTCCGGCATTTCATCTTCATGTTGAACAATTGATAAAAGAATGGTTTCTTTTTTAGCCAGTTCGGGAAAAAGATAAGCAAACTGCTTAATGGCAAATACCGAAGATTCGTTGCCATCGTAAGCCAGCACTACCTGCTCCGGCTCCTCATAATTTTCAGGAATCAACATTACCGGACATTCGGCTCTTTTTAAAACCTCTTCCAGGTAAAAGTTAGGCTGTTGCTTTGATATATTTGCATAAAACAAATCGCTGCTGATAATTAAAGCATCTGCAAAACGGGTTTCTTCAATTAATGAAGATATCGCCATCAGATCGGTATCCTTATGTATTCTAAATTCAATCCCTTCTGCAATGCAAGCCTCTTTAAACAAACTAATATTTTTATTTACCAGTACATCATCCTCATTTTTTACCAGCCATTCAGGCATAATGGTTATACCTTCCAAACCGGTATAAGCAAGCAGTTTTGAATAATCTACCGGACTTAGAAAAACACCGGCCAGTAAAATTTTATTTTCTAAGTTAATATTCTTTACAAATTCAAACGCTCCTTGGGGGAAGTGCTGCCCATCAAGTGAGATGATTACTTTTTTCATATCTACTTATTTTATTTTTATATAACAAAATTAGTGCTGCAACCCAAAAAAGTTGCTGATATCAAACCATAATTAAAATGATTGTTATCATAAATTACCTCACTTCAATAAAGATTCAAGTTTTAAAATGCGATAAAAAAAATTGATCATCTTTTAAAAGAATGTGATTGCAATCATAAAATGCATGATTGACACTGCTTAGATTTATACTATTAAAATTTCACTCTTAAAAAATAGAATATGAAAAATAAATTAAAAATTACATTGGCAGTATTCATGCTACTCCTTACTGTGGCCTGTAACAATGGCGATCAGCAAAACAGCACTGCTGCTGCAACAACAACAGATAACAGTGTTTCGCCTACTGGTCAGTCTGGCGTAAAGGATGATGCATCAGCAAAAAATGTTGTGCAGGTAGCAATTGGAAGTAAAGACCACACAACGCTGGTAGCGGCTGTTAAAACTGCTGCGCTGGTGGATGCACTCAGCAATGCAGGGCCATTCACGGTGTTTGCACCCACCAATGCAGCATTTGACAAATTACCTGCAGGTACAGTTGACGGATTATTAAAGCCGGAAAAGAAAGATGATTTAACGGACATTTTGCAATACCATGTTTCGGTTGGTGTATTTAAACCAGAGATGTTTCAGGATGGCCAGGTGATAGGCCAGGTGAATGGAGGCAATATTACCATCACCAAAAAAGCAGATGGGATTTACGTGAATGGTACAGCAAAAATCCTTGCGTCCATACCGGCTTCAAACGGAATTGTGCATGTAATTGATGGCGTTCTATTACCGCCACCAGCCAAATAATTTTATTATTATGAGAATGTGAAAAGCATAAGGATTTTTTGTTTGTGCTTTTTTTGCTTAGAATATTTTATCTGCAGATGAAGCTTCGTTAAGTATTTTAATCTGCATAATGGTTGAAATACTATTTGCTCTTTGCTTTACAAGCTCAGCCTTTTCGCCGGTGAATAATTCATCAACACTTGTGTTGAATAAAAGGCTCCATCTTACAAAATGCGCCGCTGTTAAAGGAAACAACCGGTTTATATGCTTGTGTAATTCCATAGGGTTACCGGTATAAGAGCCGGTATAAAAGAGCATATTTTCAAAAAAACTGTACATGATGGGCAAATGTTTCTCCCAGTTTACTCTGGCAATATCAGTAAAAATATAGCCAATCAATTCATCTGCTTTTACTTTAATGTAGAATGCATCAACCAGTAACTCAATATCTTGTTTTGTTTCAATATCACTTTTCATACAGCATTATTTTAGTGTAACAACTCATAAATTTCCTGTAACAATGTTTCGCTGCTGTGCTTTTGCAAAAGAGGAAATAAAATACGTTCTTCTTTACGAATATGATTTTCAAGTGTAATAGCCAATGTGTTCATCTTGCTTTCTAAATCATCCGCTGTATCAAGAGATGCAAATATTTCTCTCAATTCATCATGTTCTTTTATTATTTCTTCAGCAAGATTTTTTAGGGAAGGATGAATACCTTTTACTTTTTCCAGCATAATTTCTTCCTGTTGAAAATGCTTTTTGATATGTTCTTCAAACTGCTGTTGTGCATAGCGGGCTTTTGCGTTTGCATTTTCCGGCATGCCGGGATATTGGGGTGCGTTTATCTTAAGCAGCTGTGCAAGTATTAATGACCCGTGGTGATCTCTTGATAAAGGTGCTATGGCTTCGTGTCGTTTCATACTATAAATCTTTGTGATTAAATTTTCTTAAAGATATCCAGGTTGGTATAACTACCCAGGTTACTAAAATGCAAAACGAAATGATCAACCCCAGGTTGGTACCAAAAAAATTTTTGAAGATGGCGCCGGTATATCCCATCAATGCTGATACATCCATTTTTAATAAAATCAAGATTCTGCTTAAGTCAATGGGGTTGAATGCCGTAACGCCCACCATCATTTTTTCTAAAGGATAATCGGCAAACTGAAACAGGATGAATAGAATCAACCCGTCGAAGATGATTGAAAAATAAAGCCACAATAAAATAACCAGGCCAATTCCTTTGGCTTTATCCCGGGCCATAACAGCAGCCAGCATGGCGATAGCAACAAAAATTACAGATAATAACAGGCCAGTACCCAACATCATGAAACCTGTTGGGGTAGCCTCATACAGCAGAATAGGAATGCCGGCACCAATTAAAAAAGCAAATGCTATGGATGTTGCCAGACCTGAAAAAATACTCAGCCATATTGTTTTGCGTTTCAATGGCTGGCTCACTAATAACTCCAGAAACTCTGAACTGTTGTACACATAAATGGCAGAAAATAACAGGCTTACTAAGGGAACAATAATTAAAATGATATTCAGCAAACTGAGTAAACCTTTTGCTGAATTATCTTCGAGGCTGAAAATACTGAACGATATCAGTAACAGGAAGCCTGTGTAACCAAGCATAATTTTGTTACGCAGAATATCTATAATTACGTATTTGATAATTTTTTTCATATTCTATCTTTGTAGCATCACAGTAGCAATGGCTTTCGATAATTTCTTCTCCCCAGTTTCTTGCTGTAAACTTGTAATACTTTTATGAAAACAAAGTTTTCCATCCTGCATATAAATTACCTGGCTGATTAAATCATCAAGTTCGCTTAGAATATGCGATGTAATTAATACCAGCTTTCCTTTACTTTTTTCATCTATAATTTTTCCTTTCAAAATTTCTGAGGCAACAGGGTCAAGTCCGGCGGTTGGCTCATCCAGTATCAATACATCCGGATTAAAAAGAAAAGCCAAAGCAGCACTTACTTTTTGGCGTGTACCGCCAGATAAAGTACGCATGCGTTTGTTCAGTATTTCTTTCAATCCAAATTGATTAACGAGGTCTTCATCCAATTGCATATTTTTCTTTCCACGTATATCTTTCATCATCTCCAGCACCTGGCCTATACTCGTGTTATCTGGATAGCGGCCAATCTGTGGCATGTATCCAATATTTTCACGATACTGCCAATGATGCTTTATGTTTTTTCCATTGAAAGTTATAAAACCGCTGTCGCATACAACCATGCCCAATATACTTTTTATAAGCGTTGTTTTACCCGATCCGTTGGGGCCGATCAATGCAATACATTCTCCCTTGTTACAAGTGACCGAAACATCATCCAATGCTTTTAGTTTACCGAATTTTTTTGATACATTACTTGCGATGATCATAGTGGTAAGGATTTCATTAAAGGATGATCGTCTTTTAAATTTTCGGGCGTTAGCGATGGTAAAATCTTTTCCGTTTTATCCAGTAAAGATGTCATCAAACTGCGGAAGAGAATCATCGCCGGTGGGTTTTGCTCAATGATTATTGCATACATGCTTACCGGTCTGTAAGGAATATCGCCCAGGTTATCCTTATTCAGATCGTACCCTTCATATTTATCCCAGTAATTATTGTTGAATGTGTTTAAAACCAGGCTGCCATTAGTTCCTACATCAAATGTGTTGCCTTTAAAATTGTTGTTTGTCACGTTTACATCCATACAACTCGCCTGTATTTTCATGGCCCAGCCATTACCTTCAAAAACATTTTTTTCCATGTGTATGCGGCTGGCACCCTCCATAAAAATACCAGCCGTATTCTTTACAAAATAATTGTTATCAATATAGCCATCGCTTATTTCTTTCAGCAACAAACCATAGGCACCATCGCCCCAGTTTTCTTCAAAATAATTATGAATCATTTTTACATGATGCGAAAACATGACCGCAACACCAGCTCCGTTATTACGAAAAATATTGGTAATGTATGCATCATTGTTGGAAAACATGAAATGCAGCCCGTAACGGATGTTATTAAAAGAGGTATTGCGCCAGATAATTGAATTGGTAACAAACTCAAAATAAATACCATCCCGATGACCGGTTATAGTATTTGCAATAATCCGCATACTATCGCTTTTCCAGCAATGAATGCCGTTACCACTTTGCTGCTCTTCTTTTGCATAAGAAGTGATGCTGTTTTTTTCGATAGTACAATTAGTGCCGTATTGAGAATAAATTCCGAAAAAAGTGTCTTCCAAAATATTGTTGCGTATAACAACATCCCGGCTGTTATAAATTTTTATGCCGGCGAAATCTTCAATGCTTGAAATACCTGAATGAATTAATTTAAATCCATCAACAATTACTCCATTTGCTTTGATGGAGATGATCTCGTATTTATGATCGCCATCCAAAACGGGATGATTAATACCCAGCAGAAAAACAGTTTTATTGATGAAGAGATTTTTCTCATGATAATTACCGGCATCTACCAGAACCGTATCGCTATTTGTTGCTGCCGTTAAACCCTGTTGAATGCTTTTAAATATTTGCAATTTGCCTACACGGATTGTTTTTGCAAAAAGGTTGTTTGCAAAAACAATTAAAACTGATATGAAAATTATTTTTTTCAAGGCCTGATTAATTCACTCCATGAAACAATAGTTCCTGAAAAACGTTTTTGAACTGAAGCCAGGCTATCCTGTAAATTAAAAGCAGCAACATTTCCCGCCATGGGACTTCTGAGTTCCGCAGCCTTAAGCAACAAAGCATTTTTAACATCAATCAACTGATGATTACCAGAATAGTTGCTGAGGTAAATATTTTTGATATTGGCTGATTCAATGGATTTTGTTTTCAAATAATCAAGTATGCAATGGGTATCATCAAACTTATAAATTTTTCCTTTCGTAGTAACCAACTCTGCCCCAAATCGGGCATCGCTGATAGTCATTTTGCAAAAATGGCAATTATCAAAACCCAATTTAAGCGGCTCAGACACTGGATTACAGGATGTTAGTGTACTTAAAAAAACAAAAGTGATAAGGGCTGGAATCACTATTTTATTACTACTCTTTTTTGAACTACGCCAGACAATTAATGTAACTAAAAGTAAAAGTGCACCAACTGATATAAATATCCATCCGCCTTTATCCGGGATTGAATAAGCACCAAAATTCAGTAATTGTTTAAAGCCAATTAATGGGGGCTGGTATGCCATACCCGGTACAATTATCGCTGCATCCGGATTCAGGTTATGTCCATAATTATATTCCCATCTCCAGAAATCATACATAGCTACAATACCAAAACTTACAAACAATACAAATAATGCGTACAGTATTTTCCTTCGGGCCACTACACCGGTTACAACAAAAAATAAAGCAAAAAAGCCGATGATATAAGGAAGTACGGTGAATTCAAAAAAGTCTGCAGTATGTAAAGTCTTCATGCCAATGTAATGATTAAGTCCGTTGATGATATCTACATTACCAGCCAGTTTACCTGGAAATATTAGCAGGCTCAACCCTTCAGGATATTGTGGTGCATCTAACTCAATCCGCCATAATGGAACATACAAAACTGCAACAAGGGCCAATCCACAAATGATCAATAAGAATCTTATCCATGGTTTCAACATATCATTCTTCATAATTCCTCATTTATAAATTCAATAAAAAGAGAACAGACATTTTCTGCCTGTTCTCTTTATTTAAAAAATCATTTTGTTTTGGCAGTATCAGAAACAGGGTAATTTTTACCTGTACTGAACAGCAATGGTACAGTGCTGCCTGCTGGTGAAACCCTGATGTAGCCTGTCATTTCCTGGTGCAATGCACTACAGAAATCGGTGCAATACATTGGAAAAATTCCCACCCTATCCGGTGTCCATTTTAAAGTTTGTGTTTCGCCGGGCATAATTAATAACTCGGCATTAGCTGCCCCTTTCACTGCAAAACCATGCGGCACATCCCAATCCTGCTCCAGGTTGGTAACATGAAAATAAACCTCATCGCCCATTTTTATTCCTTCAATATTATCGGGCGTAAGGTGAGAACGGATAGCAGTCATGTACACATCTATCCTGTTTCCGGCACGTACCACTTTGGTAGTTCCTTCGCCATTGGAGAAAAATGGATTTTTATTTTCTTCCATTTTAAAAAACTTGAGCGAATTATTTTTTACAAGATCAGCACTAATAATTTGTGCATAGTGCGGTTCGCCAATTGTAGGAAAATCGAGTATCAACTGCATCTTGTCTCCGCTGATATCATAGAGTTGTGCACTTTGTGATAGTTCGGGTCCGGTAGGTAAAAACCTGTCTTTAGTAATCTTATTATACGCAACAAGATATTTTCCGGTAGGATTTTTTGTATCACCTCCTGCAACTGTTAAGTGTCCAACTGAATAATACGTGGGCACTCTGTCTAATACTTTTAAATCTTTAATATTCCATTTCACCACTTCCGAAGAAACAAACATGGATGTGTAAGCATTGCCTTTATTGTCAAACTCGGTGTGTAACGGACCAAGGCCAGGCTTCTTTACTTCGCCGTATAAAACAGATTCGTATTTTAAAATAGGAACGCCATCAAAATCGCCAATAAAATCTTTAGCGGCAATAGCTTTTTGTAATTTATCAAAACTAAAAACAGGAATTAATGCAGCCAGCTTACCACTGCCTACAATGTATTCGCCTGTTGGGCTAACATCGCAGCCATGTGGTGATTTAGGGCATGGGAAGAAATAGCAGATGTCTTTGAGATCTTTTGCATCCAGCACAGTTACTTCTGTTCGTATTTCGGATGTTGCCGAGTGTGTTGCATCGCTGTAGGTGTTGTGTGCGTATTTTACCGACTGCTTTCTACCTTTACCGGCTTTCAAATATTCTTCAGCCTTTTTCCAGTTTACTGCCATAATAAAATCCTTGTCTTTCTGCGAAGCATTTACTTCAAGCAAAGTATTTGCCTGCTCTGTATTATAGCAGGAGAAGAAAAACCAGCCATGCGAAACTCCTTTACCAGCACGGCTTAAATCAAAATTTACACTGGGGCATTGTATCTGAAAAGCAATATCCATTTTACCATCTGTTTTTGCAACACTGATAAAACTTAGCGTGCCTTTAAAATTTTGTTTGTAGGTATTGATAGGTACATCGCCGTTCTTATCATCTGGCGGAACACTGAAACGTGTACCGGCAACAACATACTCTGTGTTTTCTGTAATAAAAGGTGATGAGTGATTTCCACCGCTGTTGGGCAATTCAATAATTTCGGCAGTGCGAAAAGTTTTTAAATCAATTCTGGCAACACGTGGTGTGTTGTTGGCATTACCAAATACCCAGCGCCCGTCATATTCACCATTCGTTTTCGACATTTGTACATGATGCAGATCATCCCAGGGCACAAAGCCATGCGATGTGTTCAGCATCGGTTTAGTTTCTTCGCTGTATCCGTATCCTTTTTCCGGATCAACAGAAAAAACCGGTATCACACGCAACAAACGGCCCGATGGCAAACCATATACACTCATTTGTCCGCTAAAACCACCTGATACAAAATTGTAAAACTCATCGTATTTTCCGGGAGCTACATATACTTTTGCTGCAGCATCGGAACTTACTGCAGAGCCTGCATTTTTTGGTTTACATGCATTAAAGCCCAACAGTATGCTGCATGCAAAAACAGCCATTACTATTTGTTTATACTTTTTCATTTTGGTTAATTTATATTTTGAAGGTTAGTTTTATTTTATCCCATCATTCCTCCGCATAAATTCATACACGTTCCTTGCATCGGCATCTCCAATATTTTGATTGGGCATACGTACCAAACAAATTTCGAGTTGGGCCTGTGCTTTAGGATCCTTATCCAGCATGGCATCTGTGTTGGTTGCAAAGTTCATGATCCAGGGAGCAGTATGCCTGTCGGTTACACCCAACCAGCCCGGGCCAACTAATTTTTCACTCGTTAGTTTATGGCAACTAACGCATTTTACATTATACACTTTTTCGCCTTCAGCAGCCATTTTTTGATCTACTGTTGCCCCAACTGCAACCTCTGTAAATTTTCCTTCACCCCTTTGAGGATCGTAAGAAGGATTGGCATTTTCAGTTTTAGTCGCTTCGCTTGAAGGACTTACTGAAGTGGTTGAACTTTTTTCAGAATTACCGCCACAAGCTGCTATACATGCGCTGATAAAAAATAGAATTGCAAATTTTTTCATGTTGTTTGTTTTTGATTTAAAATTTGATAATACAAGATTAGCCTCATATAATTTATCATTTTATGCGTAGAGTCATATCCGGGTAGCACTAGCACTAAATGCAAACTATTAGTTTCAATAAACTTCGGTACTGGTATATGTGTTAAGGAAGAGAAGAAATAAACATGATTTGAATCATATTGCCAGCTGTTTAACCTCATGCCACATGCATAGCATGCTGCTTAGTTTTGAAATGAACAGAAATCATAATCAAATGCAGATAGATATCGACACACTACTCGCCTGGGGAGCAGCTTATAAAAAGGTAGCAGCAGGAGAAATAATTTTTCAGGAAGGCATGGAATCTTCTTTTTACTATCAACTGGTTTCGGGTAAAGTAAGATGGGTGAATATTAACGACGAAGGCAAAGAGTTTATACAAACCATTATTGAACCTGATGAATGTTTTGGTGAATTGCCTTTGTTTGATGATGAACCATTTGCGGCCAGTGCCATCGCAGATGAAGACTCTGTAATTATACGATTGCACCGGTCTTCATTTCAACAACTGCTAAAAGAAAACCCTGATTTGCATTTCGAATTTACCCGCCTGCTTACACAAAGACTTAGGTTTAAGTTTTTAATTTTAAAAGAACTGGCCAACCATAATCCAGAGGGCAGCATATCTACCCTGCTTAATTATTTTAAGCAAACACAAAAAAACATCTGCACAAAATGTAATCGTTTGAAACTTACACGCCAGCAAATAGCCGATATGACAGGGCTGCGGGTTGAGACTGTAATACGTACTATGAAATTTATGCAATCGAAAGGAAGCCTGCAGATAACTAAAGGGAAGGTTTATTGCTGATTGTGATTTGAATCATACTATTTTTATACCCGTCGTGGTTATTTTGCTTTAAAAGGTAATTATGGTTTTTTCACTGTCACGCTGGCTGAAGATTGCATTAATAAATTTGTTGATTGTTGCTTCCTTAGGCGTAACCTTACGCTATAAAATTCTCTATCCGCTTCCCTTTGTTGATCAAAAACATCTATTACACGGTCATTCGCATTTCGCATTTGCCGGATGGATAACACAGGCCATTATGGCATTGCTGGTTTCTTATCTGGTAAAACAACAAGGGAATGGCATTTATAAAAAATACAGATGGCTTTTAAATGCCAATCTGTTTACTGCGTATGGCATGTTGATTGCTTTTCCCATAGAAGGTTATGGTTTGTTCTCCATCATTTTTTCAACAGCATCTATTTTTATTTCTTATGCTTTTGCTTTTTTTTACTGGCACGATCTGAATAAGCTACCTTTAAAAAGTACAGCCAATGCATGGTTTAAAGCGGCGGTATTCTTTAATGTATTTTCATCTCTTGGTGCATTTGCATTAACCATCATGATGGTTAATAAAGTCGTTCATCAAAACTGGTACTTGGCTGCAGAATATTTTTACCTTCATTTTCAATATAATGGCTGGTTCTTTTTTGCCTGCATGGGCTTATTAACGGCATTTGTAAGCCGCAACACAGTTTCAGAAGATGTGCTTAAAAAAATATTCTGGCTGTTTGCTTTTACAATTGTTCCGGCTTATTTTTTATCAGCCTTGTGGCTGGATATTCCTGTATGGATATATATATTAGTTATTGCTGCTGCTATTGCACAGATCATTGGATGGATATGGTTTGTAAGACTGATCAAAAAAAACTGGAACCTGTTAAAACCAAAAATTTCAACAACGTCAAAATACATATTGGCATGCTCTGCTGTTGCGCTATCTGCAAAATTGCTTTTGCAACTCGGCTCTACCATTCCATCATTAAGTGATCTGGCTTTTGGTTTCAGACCCATTGTAATCGGTTACCTGCACCTGGTTTTACTGGGTGTTATTACTTTGTTTCTGCTGGGCAGTATGTTTTCCGAAGATAATTTTTATACCAACAAAACATCTGTAACCGGTGTATTTATTTTTGCAGGCGCTGTTATTTTAAATGAAGTACTGCTGATGGTGCAAGGTGTTGCTGCAATAAAGTACATATCCATACCTTTCATTAACGAAATGCTGCTTGGCACAGCCTTACTGTTATTTACCGGAGCGCTGCTGATGGCGTTGACGAAAATAAATAATTTACAAAAGTGATTTCAATCACAGTTTACTGTTTTTTACAACCGCAACTTTGTAAAAAATATAATTATGACAAACATTGCAGAACAAACACTCGCCACCATTGTAACCAACAATCACTTTACAGTTCCGGTACTGGAAAAATATCACCTTGACTTTTGCTGTAAGGGTAAAAGAACATTGGCAGATGCCTGTATGGAGAAAGGGTTATCTATTGAAACAGTTTCCAATGAACTGGAAAAATCTTCATCAACATTGCAAGCCACTAAAATGCCGTTTACAGAAATGACTGCTGAACAGTTGATCAGTTATATCCTGATCCATCATCATTTTTATGTAAAGCAATCTATGCCAATTATCATAGGACATTTAGAGAAAGTGGCAGCAAAACATGGCGACCGTTTTCCTTATATGGTAGAAGTACTGAGTTTATTCAGGGAAATAAATACAGAAATGACATTACATATGCACAAGGAAGAAATGATACTGTTTCCCAGGATAAAAGAAGTGGGGGCTTTGCAGGGTGCCCATCAACACAAAAATTTTGCAGAAGCATACATAACAGCTCCAATAGAGATGATGGAGCATGAGCATGATCACGCTGGTAATATTTTATACAAAATCCGTGAGTTAACAAACAACTATACAGCACCTGCTGAAGCCTGCACAACATTTCAAGTGTGCCTTGCAGAATTAAAAGAATTTGAAGAAGACCTGCACCGGCATGTACATCTTGAAAATAATTTACTGTTTCCGCTGGCAGAAAAAATGATGATAGCACAAAGCGTGTTAAACTAATTATATTTTTTCCGGTATCCGCTTTAAAGTTTCCAATAAATATGGCCAGTATTTTTGTACAGAACTTATCTGCACTTTTTCATCCGGAGAATGAGCACCACGTATGTTGGGGCCAAAAGAAATCATCTGCATATCGGGATAATTTGTACCCAGTATGCCACACTCCAACCCGGCATGCACAGCATTTACATGTGCATCGGCTTTAAACATTTCCTGATATAGATCACTCATTAATTTTACAATAGGTGCATCGGGCTTTGGTGCCCAGCCTGGGTAAGAGCCGCCAAAAGATGGCGTTGCACCTGCCAGTTCAAAATTATAACAGATGGTTTTTGCAAGGTCCATCTTTTCACTGTCAACAGAACTGCGGGTTAAACAGAGTATGGTAAATTCTCCATCTTTAACAAGTACTCTTGCCAGGTTATTGGAAGTTTGTACCAATCCGTTTATGGCAGGGCTCATACGGTAAATACCATTGGGGCATGCCGCAATGGTTCTTAATAAATTATATTGAAACGCAGCTTCCAGCACAGTTTCAGGCGCTTCCACTTTTTCTATGCTTATGTTTAAATTGGGATCTGTGCTTTGATATTCATTTTTTAAAACCTCCTCTTCGCCTTTTAAAAAACTAACAAATGCATCAGCATGTTCTGTAGTAACTGAAACTTCTGCAAATGATTCCCGGGGGATTGCATTGCGCAATCCTCCGCCATCAATTACAGCCACCAGTATATCAAATTTATCAACAGCATTTAATAAAACGCGGTTTATTAATTTGTTTGCGTTTCCCCTTCCTTTGTAAATATCCATACCGGAGTGTCCGCCGGCTAATCCTTTTACTGTAATCCTGAAACCATCAGTTCCCAATCCAACTTTTTCTGTTTTATAATTTCCATTTGCACTTACATCAATGCCACCGGCACAGCCAATGGTTAATTCATCATCATCTTCAGTATCTAAATTCAATAAAATTTCTGCATCTAATAATTCTCCTTTTAATCCCAGTGCACCCGTCATACCGGTTTCTTCATCAATGGTAAAAAGCGCTTCCAGTGCAGGATGTGGGATATCGGTTGAAGCCAGCAATGTCATAATAGATGCTACGCCAATCCCGTTATCGGCCCCCAGCGTAGTACCTTTTGCTTTTACCCAATCATCTTCTATAAACATATTGATGCCCTGGGTTGCAAAATCAAAATCGGTATCGCCATTTTTTTGATGCACCATATCCAGGTGGCTTTGCAAACAAACGGTTTGCTTATTTTCCATACCAGCCGTTGCCGGTTTTTTAATGATCACATTTCCTATTTCGTCCTTTGTTGTGGGCAGATTAAGTTTCTTACCAAAATCAATCATAAACTGTATAACCGCTTCTTCTTTTTTTGAAGCCCGTGGAATGGCATTTAGTGCAGCAAAATTTTGCCACAACGCAGTTGGTGTTAACTCATTCAAATTTGTATTCATCTGGTTTTATTATTTTATTTTGTTTTGATCAATTAACGGGCACATAAAAATTATGCACATTGCTTTTATTTTATAAATGTAAGCAATATGAATAACTGTTTTTAAAATCACACCTCTTAAATGTGGTTTTAGCCGGCAATGTCTTTTTTTAATAATTCATCTGTAACTGGAAATGTAGCAATGAGGATACAGCCCTGGGCAGGCCGGGAAGCAAAAACCGCTGTGCCCTGATAGCTTGCTGCACGGCTTTTTATGTTCAGCATCCCTATTCCGTTCTTCTGTTCTTCAGCTTTAAAACCAATGCCATTATCTGCAATGGTAAGCGTAATTGTGTTTTTGTTTTGTACCAGTTTTATGCTTACTTCGGATGCCATTGCATGTTTAAGAATATTATTAATTTGCTCCTGTACTATTCTTAAAATATTTAATTTAAATTTATCGTTTACAGAACACTCAATAAAACTATTGGTGCTAAGTAAAATTTTAACAGGGCTTATTTCCATGGTATCCAGGGCAATATTATCTATAGCATCACAAAGGCCCAGATTTTTAATAATATCAGTGGTTAATCCTTTTGTTAACTTCCTTATTTCGTTGATTGCTGTAAGGGTATATTCGGACGAACGGCTTAAATACATAGCACTGTTAACTCCTCCCCGCTTTGCCATATCATTATACATTTTTGATGCGCCCAGCAGTTGATTAACATTATCATGCAACTCTTTTCCAATGTCCGATCTTTCCGTTTCTCTTGCATCTTCTGAGGCGTCTGCAATCTGCTTTGTTTTTAGTACAATTTCCTGTTCCAGTTTATCTTCCAATTCCTTTTGCCTGCTCAGGTCCTGCATGGCTCCTATTATGCGGTAAGCCTTTCCATCAGCATGGCGCATAATTTTTGCCCTTACACATACTTTGGCAATGGAACCATTTGCCCTGCTTACGCGGTAGGTATACTCCCAGCTTGTTGCTGAAGATTTAACGGTATCAAGCAATGCTGTAATTACATTTTCTTTATCATCCGGGTGAAGATAATTGCCCCAGTCCAACATCATATCTCCTTTATTATTTTTAATTTTATAACCAAACAACTCTTCAAAACCATCGCCCAAAAAAACTTCGTTTGTTGCTATATTCCAATCCCAAATCACATCAAAAGAAAGTTTGGATGCCAGCAAAAAATTATCGCTAGCCTGCTGTTGAATGATAACCTGATTCTCCAGCTTTACCTCCATTTCCTGCAACCTGCTTAAATCCTTGAAGGCTCCAATAAGGCGTATAGCCTTACCGGCATCATTTCTTATAATATTTGCCCTGCAGGCAACAGGGGCTATAATACCGTTGCTGTGTTTATAATTAAACCTATCGTTCCAGGTTTTGCTTCGGGTTTTTAATGCCGTAAACAACTTTTTTTCTATTCTGTCTTTTTCTTCACGATTGAGTTTGCTGGTGAAATCAGAAAATTTAATGGTATTATTTTTTACATTGTATCCAAATATTTCTTTTACACTATCACCTACATAAATTTCGCCGATAGCTATATCCCAATCCCACATAACATCATAAGAGGTTCTGGAAATATTTTTTATCCATTCATCATTTTCAGATAACGTAGTATCTGTTTTTTCCTGGGCTAGTACAATATTATCGTTAACTATTTTTTCCTTTTTTGCATCGATCTTTTTTTGCTTTGATTTAGCCAGCGTAATATCATCCGTAACTTTTTTTACTTTAATAATATCAATCGCTTTTTGTTTTGATTTGGCTACGGTAATATCAGCAGTAACTTTTTTCTCTTTTTTTGTATCAATATTTTTCTGCAAAAGTAAATCTGTACTCCTGTCTGCAAGGGTTGTAATGGCATTTTGTTTTCCGGCTTCATTCAAAAAAACAGCAGATGTTATTTCGCAGGTAATTGTTTTGCCACTTTTTTTAAATACAGTTACCGTAGCTATAGCATTACCTGCCGCTGTTCTTTGCTGCAGCATTTTTTTAAAACTACGTTCATTTAGGTTGAAAATAGCCGACCTGTTTTTAGTTAATAGTTCTTTTTTTGAATAACCCAGTAATTTAGAAGCGGCACTATTTACCATTATTATTTTACCGCTATTTACCATGGTAATAATATTTGCCTGGGCGGTATTGTCGAAAGCAAGATCCCTTAGCTTTTCACCCGCCTTTGAGGCTGTGGTAGCTTTGGTTGCGCTGGCTTTATTTTGAAGTAGATTTCGCATGTATATAAATTCATTTGTAAAGTAGCTAAAAAATTCCTCTGCGTTATTATACAAAAAATTAAAATCTTATATAATTCACTTATTGTTCGGTATTAAAGCAGAAAAAAACAGAAACCAATTTCCGGGTAAAAAAAAACGCTTCAGTTTCCTGAAACGTTTTTTTTAAATTATAATTCTACATGCTTATTGTTTTGCCTCTGCATTCTCCTTTACTTTAGTACCACCTCTGTGGGTAGCATTAATAGCAGCGTACCTTATTTTTAATCCTGCAATCTTCAGATTATCACTTCCTTTAAGACCTTCTTTTTCAACTGCATTTTTACGGGTATCCAATGCTTCATACAATACATTTATCTCATCCCAATCTTCTCTGGTATAATTGTTTTTGTTATCGTCAATTGTATTTACAAAATTTTTATAAACGCTTAAAATGTTATCTGCATTCACAAAGCTAAACTGCATGTCATCACCAATTTTACCTTCACCAAATAAACGGGCTCTTAAAATTTTACGGTAATTTGAAGTTGGGTTGCCATTTGCATTGGCATTTGCAATGGCAATTTTAGCTTCTTCTTCTTTTATTGCAAGCTCATACTTTGCTTTTAATGCTTCGTATCTGGCTTTGCTGGCTTCAGCTTTTGCTTTTTCTTCAGCATTTAAAGTGGCCATGTTTTTTTCTGCTTTCATAACTCTCTCCTGGTAGCCATTATCTATAGCAGTCCAGTTTGCGGTGGTATAAACCGGTGTAGCACTCTCAATAGAGTCAACATAAATATTAAGCATTTCAACATCCTGCTTTGCTTCTTTGTTTTCAGTATTGCAAGCGGTAAATCCAGCAGTTAAGATGGCAGTTGCAAATAATAATTTTGTTTTAATCATTTTATTGTTTTTTTATTTAACCAATTAAGGCAACATCCATGCCATGATGATTTTACAATTTAAACTATGGATAAATAAAAAATAAATCAATAAGCGATCTCAAAATTATTTTAGTTGGTATTCCTAAATACCTTACATAATTAATTTTAATTGTTACATTATTTACACAAAATTTTTTTATGAAGACGGTATAGGTTTATTAATGGAAAAGAGGGTAGAACATCCATTGTAAATATGCCTGCTCAGTTTAGTCTGTAATTTAATAATTCGTGAGGGTTTATAGTTGTAAGTACCTAGTAAGATCAACGTTTTAGTATTACTTTTTTCTCCTAAAAAAAAGTTAATCAGATACTTAATTGTTTACATTATTAATTAAAGGTTCCTTGTATTATTCTTTTAGATTTTTTGTACCTATAACTGGGAAATATACAACTTCAATAAAGAGTTATATAAACCATAAAGTGAGAAACGGTCTCAACTTTGTTTATGTACCTGTAAAATAATTATTATGCCTATACTTACAATTTTATTAGTACTCGTAGTTGTTGGAGTTATACTCTGGCTGGTAAATGCCTATATCCCGATGGATAGCAAAATTAAAAGCATATTGAATGTGGTAGTGGTTATACTTGTTATAATCTGGCTGTTGCAGGCTTTTGGTCTTTTTGGTTCTATGAAGAATATGCATGTGTAAAAATTTCCACACTATGTAGTTAAAATAGTATCAGATATCCCACTACCAACGGGAATTTGTAAATCAAAAGAAATATCATCAAAATTTTTATGAAAGTATTTGAAAAAATAAGCCTCGTGTATTTATTACAGATTTTTGCTGTTGTATTTATTTTTGGATACACTGATTCTCCGGTGCTTAAACCATCATCTGTACAGGGAAGCAGAACAGATATTAGTGCAAGCAACAAAGATTCAGTACAGATAAGCGAACCAACTCCTTACCAAAAAAGCTTCTTAAAGTCAAGTACCGGCAATTAGCATTACAATGTTTAAACAAGTTATAATGACTAATGATACTTTTATTAAAGACAGTTCTATCCTAATACACCCAAAGCAAAGCCTGGGTGGCTCACTCATCACAATTGATCTATTAAAATTTATTAAGCAGATTAAGGAAGAGGAGCAATGGAAAAAAAATGACCGTAATGCAATAACTGTTTTTAAGTCGTTTGTAATTCGTATGGTACTTATTGCATTGCATAAGGATGCCGAAATTAAGCAACACAAAACAGATGCATCAATCAGCATACAGGTAATTGAAGGAGAAATGATATTTACAACCAATGACCAGACAATTGCATTAG
Organism: Chitinophagaceae bacterium; assembly: GCA_031360765.1. GTDB lineage: Bacteria > Bacteroidota > Bacteroidia > Chitinophagales > Chitinophagaceae > Ferruginibacter. Next base: position 25,215 of record JANMBZ010000100.1, on the reverse strand, counting down.
CAAGTGGTCAGATTCTTGTTTTACAGGAAGGCATTCCTCATAATATTTTAGCAAAAGTGGATACGGTTTTTTTGCTAACCCTTACTAAATCATAATTACAAAAATTATTAATTCTGCAGAATTTTAATGGAATGATACTACCGGCAAGCCAATTGAAAAATATAACTGAACACGAAATTGTAATTGCCTTTGGCAGAAACGACAAAAATTTTTACGCAATGTTATATGATTGCTATTCACCCCGCCTTTTAGGAATGATCATTAAATGGGTAAATCAAAAAGAAACAGCAGAATTAATATTGTTGAAGGCATTTATTAAAGTATGGAATACCCGGCAAATGTTTAACCCGGAAAATGAAATTTTTTATTATTGGCTATGCAGGCAGGCAAGAGTTTGTTATTCGGAAAATTCAATACCAACCGGAACACTTAAAATTAAACGTACACCTTATAAACCTTAAAACAATAAATTTTTTAAACCATTGTTAATTGCACTTAAAAATATCTTTACTGATGCAGGAAGTATAACACTTTTTACAGCGAGGTTTTTTAAAGAAGTTTTTAAGCCTCCGTTTGAGATTAAAGAATTTCTGAAGCAGTGCTATGTTATAGGTTATAAATCCCTTCCGCTGGTTGGTATCACAGGTTTCATTATGGGCCTGGTGCTAACTTTACAATCCCGCCCTACACTTGCAGAGTTTGGTGCAGAATCGTGGTTACCGGGCATGGTTGCGCTATCATTGATACGTGAAATTGCACCTGTAATAACTGCTTTAATCTGTGCCGGCAAAGTTGCTTCGGGCATTGGTGCTGAGTTAGGATCAATGAAAGTTACTGAACAGATAGATGCCATGGAAGTATCTGCAATTAATCCATATAAATATTTAGTTGTTACCCGTATCCTTGCTACCACATTAATGATACCAGTACTGGTTGTATTTGCGGATGCAATCGGTATTTATGGCGGCTATGTAGGTGTAAATATTCACAGCGACTTAAACCTCTTCCGCTACTTTCAACAGGTAATATCGTCAATTGATTTTTTAGACATTATACCCGCAACTATTAAAACTTTTTTCTTCGGATTTTTTATAGGTTTAATCGGCTGCTACAAAGGGTACACGGCGGCTAACGGAACAGAAAGTGTTGGTAAAGCAGCTAACTCAGCAGTAGTAGCAGCATCACTAACCATTTTTATAATTGATATGCTTGCAGTACAGATAACCGATCTTTTTTTCTAAATAAAATGATACAGGAAAACACATATACAAATGAAACTTTTGCTACAGGCAATGCTGTGCCGGTAATTGAAATTAAAGGATTGTACAAATCTTTTGGAAACAATAATGATGTTTTAAAAGGTGTTGATTTAAAAGTAAATAAAAGCGAAAACCTGGTGATACTTGGTAAATCAGGCTCAGGCAAATCAATTACTATCAAATGTCTTGTTGGTTTGGTAACAGCGGATAAAGGCGAAATAAAAGTTTTTGATACTGATATCAGTTCGCTTGATAACAATCAACTGAATGCAATAAGAGTAAGGGTTGGCTTTCTTTTTCAAAATGCAGCTTTATATGATTCAATGACCGTAAGAGAAAATCTTGCATTTCCATTGAAAAGGCATTTAAAAAACTTATCGGATGCCGAAGCCGAAGCAGCCATCCTGGAGGCTTTAAATAGTGTAGGACTTGCAGAAGCGATTGACAAAATGCCTTCGGAACTTTCGGGTGGTATGCGTAAACGGATAGGCCTGGCACGTACACTTATTTTAAAACCCGAAATCATATTGTATGATGAACCAACAACTGGTTTGGATACAATTACATCAAGAGAAATAAGTGAATTAATATTAGCGATTCAGAAAAAAAATAAAACAACTTCTATCATTATTACACATGATATGGCTTGCGCTAAATTAACCGGCGACAGGATTGTAGTTTTAAAAGATGGCGTGATTGATGCAGAAGGAACTTACGAAGGTTTGGAAAAAAGCGACGACGAATGGATACGTTCATTTTTTATATGATCATTAAATAAATAATAATTTATGAAAAAGGAATCTGGGTTCACAATGAAACTGGGAATGTTTGTAGTAATTGGTTTGATATTGTTTACCCTGGCTATTTATTTTGTGGGTAAACAAAAAAACCTGTTTGGATCTACATTTAAACTTAAAGCGCAGTTTAAAACAGTAAGTGGATTAAAAGAAGGTAATAATATCCGTTTTTCAGGAATTAATATCGGAACTGTAGATGGTATAGAATTAATAACAGACAGTTCTGTAATGGTTGATATGGTAATTAAAAAAAGTGTGCAGCAGTTTATCAAAACGGATGCTGTTGCAAGCATTGGTTCTGATGGATTGATGGGTGATAAAGTACTAACCATAACACCAGGTACCAGCAGTTCTAAAATTGTAACCAATAATACGCTTATCGGTTCTAAAAGCGCTGTAGAAATGGCTGATGTAATGAACAGTTTAAAAACCAGTGTAGATAATGCCGGTATTATAACTGGGCAACTTGCAGAGGTTAGTTACAAAATAAATAATGGGAATGGTCCATTATCGAGAATGATATCAGACGAAGGATTTTCAAACAGTCTTAAAGGCACCTTAACCAACTTGCAGACAAGCTCTAATGAGTTTGCACATTTTACTCAAAATCTTAACAAGGGAGCTTTGTCCAGCAAACTCGATTCAACCATGAGTAACCTCCAATCGGGTACCAAAGGCTTAAGTGATAATATGGATGCTGTTAAACATAGTTTTTTATTAAGAGGATACTTTAAAAAGCAGAAAAAAGCTGATGAAAAAAAGAAAGCTGAGTTAAAAAAACTGGAAGAACAAAAGCAAAAAAATCCTGTAAAGGACAGTACAAACAGTTTAAAATAATGAAGGTTGAGAAGGTAATTACATAAAAAAATCAGCAGGTTTTGTAATAATTAAACCAATACTATTCAGAATTTTGTATTGTACTTTATCAGCTAATTAAACATCAGTAATGCTGAATTATAAAAGAACTTAAAAAAATAAAAAAGTGGCATACAATTTGACTGAATCAATTTATAATCTTTAACAATTAAAACAATTAAAAATGGGAAATTTACTTTACACGATAGCTGTAATTTTAATTATAATCTGGGCCATTGGCTTTTTAGGATTTGCTGCAGGCGGTCTTATTCACATTCTTTTAGTTATAGCTGTTATAGCAGTTTTAATAAGGGTTATACAGGGCCGTAAACCTTTGTAATAAATTTTTTAAACTTTAAAAATAAAACAAAATGGGAAATTCAAACAACACAGGTAAAGTATTGGGAGCAATATTTTTAGGTGCGGCTATAGGCGGAGCACTTGGAGTACTTTTTGCACCAGATAAAGGAACAGAAACAAGGAAGAAAATTTCTAAAAAAGGAAATGAGCTTACCGGCGCTGTAAAAGAAAAATTTGAGTCTATTGTTGACAAATTTAAAAAAGAAGTTAATGAAGTACAACAACAGGCAAACGATTATGCTGAAAATGGCAAATCAGTTTTAGAAAAACTTAAAACAAGCTAAAGGTTTTTCATTTAACAGCCGGAAATATTTCCGGCTGTTATTATTAAAATAAACACAATGGATACTCAAAAGAATCTGATTGATCCTCTTTTAGAAAAAGCAGAAGCATACGGTAAAACAAGCTTTGAATTATTGAGACTTAAAGCATTGGATAAAACAGCAGATGTTACTTCAACTTTACTTTCAAGGTTCTTATTTATTTTACTTGCTGCGGTTTTTGCATTTACAATAAATATTGCTGTTGCGCTCTGGATCGGAGATATGCTTGGTAAAGCATATTATGGATTTTTTATTGTTGCCGGGTTTTATGCAATCGCTGCTATTATTATGCTTATCGCCCACCCTACTATTAAAACACGTGTAAACAATAATATCATCAAGCAATTGTTTAACTGATAAATTATGAAACTTATTACTACAGCACAAGAACTAAAAACAGCAATTAAGGAACTTGAATTGCAGCAGGACAGGGAATTGATTATTTTAAAAGACCAGTTTCAGGAAACTAAAGAGGGTTTTAAACTTATTAATATAATTAAAGGCACATTCAAATCTGCAGCTGCATCACCTGGCTTAAAAACAGATGCAATAAATGCTGCTATAGGTTTTACATCGGGCATTGTAGCCAAAAAACTGGTGGTAGGCAAAACTATTAATCCACTTAAAAAAATATTAGGTGTTATTGTAGAGATGGCAGTTGCCGGCACAGCACTTAAAAATGCACAAGGAATAAAATCGGTTGGTAATGTTCTCTTTAATACTTTATTTAGAAAAAAAGAAGAAGCGGATAAGATATAAACTCGTAACATTTCTATAAAAAAACACCGCTTGTGTTTTGATTTTCAGTTTTAAACAACTCCTACCAAAAAATCAATTAAGAAATAACAAACCACCATCTTTAAAATAATAATCATGAAAATCAATATTGGCTTATCAGAAAAAAATTTAAAAGCCAGCGCAGAACTCCTTTCTGTGGCCCTTGCAAATGAAATGGCATTGTATATTAAAACAAGGAAATTTCATTGGAATGTTGGCGGTGAAAGTTTTATGGAGCTGCACAAGTTATTTGAAAAGCAATACACAGAACTTGAAAAATCTATTGATGAAATTGCAGAAAGAATTGGAAAGCTTGGTCATAAAACCATTGGCACCATGGAGGAGTTTTCGAAACTATCTTCCATTAAAGAAAGCCCCGGACAATATGCTGCTTCAAAAGATTTGCTGACAGAATTACTGAAAGACCATGAAACAATTATTGTAATGCTAAGAAAAAATGTTGATACGTGTGCAGATAAAATTAAAGATGCCGGCACCGCAGATTTTTTTACGGGTTTAATGGAACAGCATGAAACAATTGCATGGACCTTAAGAAGATATCTTAATTGATTTTTTTAAAATATTTTTAAATGAAAGAGGCACAAATTAATGGTTTGCGCCTCTTTTTTTTAAGTGGAGTTTCGAAGCATTTAATTTATTTACAAAAATGTATCTCCGCATAACTTTCAGCCGACTATTATGGCTCCCCGATTTATCATTAATAATTAATTTAAATTTTTTTCACTTACTATCTCCTATGCTTTTCCTGTACTTAAACCGGGTAATAAATTACGCTTTACAAATAACTGGATGGCTATTGGATAACCCAATGCATGTGCCAAATACTATCATGGTTAAAAAATGGTCACCCTTCTTATTTATTTTTTGCTGATTTTGGAAAGTAACTATTTGGCGGAACTACATGGCTATTTTTTTAAGGCTGAAAAGAGTGAAAATTAGGCTACAGAAATTTGATCTGGGTGAGGTATGATTATTGTGATCTGAAAAATAAAGTTTTTGTTATGACTAATGAAATACCCTTACAAGTTCAGGGGGCCAAATCAGATAATAATTATACATTAACCTGCGCCAGCAAAACAGAAGCCCGGGCCCAATATAAAGTTGCCCGCAAAAAACTGATGGATATTAATTCATGGAATAAAATTTGTAAAAACCTGCTAAAGGCGCAATTTCAATTATGCAATGATAGCGGACAGCCTGTTACCAGGCTTCCTAAAGTAAATGATTTTTTTAAAATAGATTTACCGGGCCCCGGACCGATTAATGGCAATGGATTTGATTGGGTGCAAATTAAAAAAATAGCTGTTTACAATAATCCCGAACAAGATGCAGAAGGCACTTCCATAGTTGTAAAGCCTGCACCGTGTCCTTTAAATGATTATAAAAATACTGCCCATTTTTTTAAATCTGAAGCTACCAGTACTTTTATGTTAAAACGTGAGAAATTGGTTTTAACTGCAGAAATACATGGAAGAAACGAAATACCTAACAATGAAACCGATGTGGTTATTGATGCAATACGAAATAAGTTAGTGGCTAATTTTGCCATTAAGGCCTTTGCAGATATTCAGTGGCAAGAATTATGTAAAGCGTTGTTATCATAAAATCACTTTACCAAAAATGCGTTACTCAACAGGGCTAAATCGCTAAAGTCAATGTAATTAATTACACAGCTGCTGCCGGCGAAGCGAATACCTTATACCATTAATAATAATTACGCCAGGCATCAAGCCAACTGCATATCCCTTTTTTTTCAATAAAAAATTGTAATAAAACATCCACAAGGTTTTCATTAAACCTATTACAAGCAATAACTGTATTAATCATTTTTTTTGTTGAATCGTTTAAAATATCCAATAACCATTAAAACCATTGAAATGATCCGCTATTGTATATTAATAACTGGTAGTATTTTACTGGCATTTCAATATTGTTTTCACCCATTGCCGCTGCATTGGCAATTAATAATATTTTTTACCGGTATTATCATATTGGGTATTCCGCATGGTGCAGCAGATTTGCTGGTTGCCAATCAACAGGCAGTTGAAAAACAAAAGAAGTTTTCAAACTTATTCTTTCACCTGAAATACAATCTAAAGCTTTTTATATTTGCATCATTCATTTGGTTTTTCCCATTAACAGGCAACATCATTTTTCTATTTTTTGCAGCCTGGCATTTTGGAGAAACTGATTTAACTCCTGTTAATGCCGGAACATTATCGGGCAAAATTGTAATTGTAAGTTATGGCCTGCTGATACTTGCATGCATATTGCTGGTTCATTTTGAAGAGGTATTACCATTGGTTCACTTAGCAGATAGTAAAGGCAAATACAATTGGATTGTAGATGTAATTTTAAATTACCGGTATCATTTAATAATCACAATCACTGGTTTATTGATTATCAGCAGCCTGTATTATTTTTCTACAAATGTTTTTAACAAGCAGGTAACAGCAAAACTTTTTCTTCAATATACCCTGATGTTGCTGATACTGTGTAAGCTTCCCTTACTGTTAGGCTTCACTTTTTACTTTGTGTTTTGGCATTCAATTCTTTCCTTACAAAATATAATTGGCTACTTGCGTAAGGGCCGGGTAATTAAAACTTCAACCATATCAAGCCAAATAAGCCTGTACAGTATTTTGGCAATTGGAGCTGTAATAATTTTTGGCTTAATGGGCTTTATGTTTTTTAATCTCAATTCAATGCTGCTCTATGTTTTTTTGGGGCTTGCAGTGCTTACAGCACCACATATGGAAGTAATGCATGAAATGTATTGCAGTATCAGAAAATACGCTGCAACTGATTAAAATGTTTTTTTGAAAATACAGATAAAAGATGCCTTAATGAAGAAAACAGGATTAATTAAAAATAAGATCGGTGGTGTTGATAAAATTTATCAAAGAGGCCGTGTTTTTTAACTTTAATTTTTTAAAAATATTATGCCTGTGCACTTCCACTGTACGGGTTGATAAATGCAATTTTGCCGCTATTTCATTTGATAACATGCCTTCTTTAATAAATTTTATTATTTCAATTTCCCGAAGGGATAAATTCCTGATATCAGGCTTATCTGTTTCACGCTGCATCATTTGTTCAGAGATGATATCCTTTATTTCGGAACAGATATAGGTGCTTCCATTATACACTTTATCAATGGCTGCAAATACTTCTTCGTGCGATGAGTTTTTTGTGATATACCCTTTTGCACCAAGCTGTATCATCTTTTTAGCATAAACCGGTTCGCTGTGCATTGAAACGGAAATGATCTTTGTGCCTGGCGATATTTTCCTGATAACAGGTACTGCATCCATACCTGAAGCATCCTGCAAATTAATATCCAGTAATACAATATCGGGCCTTTGTAATTTCACCATTTCAATACCTGCTTCAAATGTACCGCTGGTTCCTGTAAGTTCTACAGTTGCATGGTTGGCAAATAAAACCTGCCACATTTCCCGTATAAGCTTGTGATCATCAATTGCAATTATTGATATTTTTTTCATAATGCTCAAATTTCTACAATTAATTATTCAGATTCACTTTTTGTAATTCTAATAAAACTAAACGAAAATAGAGTATTCAGGAATAAATCTTTTTTGCCGGTATTTTTTAAGCTGTTACGTTTTTAATTTTTGACTGGTCTAAAATATTGAATTGAACCGCAATTTTATTTATTTTGATCAGGTTCATTACCCAGTGGTATCTCTACAATTATTTCACATCCTTTTCCCGGTGCTGAATTTAGCAAAAAATTACCCCTCAATGCTTCTGCTCTCTTTTTGATATTTCTCAAACCAATTCCGGTTTTTTTAATATCGGTATCAAACCCCCTGCCATTGTCGTAAATCCTCAGCTTTACTTTATTTGCAATTATATTAACAGCTATTTCAATTATTCCTGCTTCGGAATACTTCAGGATATTTTTTGTTTGTTCCTGCAATATCCGGTACAGGTTTATCTGTACTTCTTCCGGGATAAGGTTTTCTTGTATTTCATCAAAATCAAACCTTACCGTAAACAAGCCTTCTAAATTTACCGTTAACAGTAGGTTTTCAAACATATCTTTTAAAGTGTTTTCATGAATAACGGCAGGAGCCAGATTATGAGATAGCTTACGGGTTTCATTTATCGCATCTGTTAAATACCCCATCGCTGAAAGGATAAATCCGGTTCTTTGGTTGGTATCCATATCATTCGATTTTGCTAAACCAAGTGTTAGTAATGTTCCGGCCAAAATCTGGTTTATGTTATCGTGCAGTTCGGCACCCAGATAGTTGCGTTCCTCTTCCTGTGCATCTATAATAGCTTTTGCCACCCGCATTTCTTCTTCAATCTGGTGGGTAATGTCCTGCATGGCGCCAATCATTCTTACGGGTTTGCCATTGTTATCAAAAATTACAAAAGCCCTGTCAAAAATATATTTGTAGCTACCATCGGCACAGCGAAACCGGTAGGTTAACTGTAACCGTTCGTTTTCTTTTTCAAAAACATCTTTTAATGTAGCTGTTACTACTTCAAAGTCATCCGAGTGCAGTTTATCATTCCACCAGTCAACAATATTGTTTACCTGGGCAGCATTATACCCAAACATTTTAGTTATTCCCTCGTTGTAATGCATCGTTTTATTTGCAATATCCCAATCCCAAATCGTATCGCTGGTTGCCTGGGCAAGTATGTCATATCTTTCTATAGCTTCTCTCATGCCTGCTTCAGCAGTTTTTCTTTTAGTTATATCCCACCGGATGGCTATATACTGATATGGTTTTCCATTTTCATCGATTACCGGTACTATAGTAGCATCTGTCCAATAAAACGTCCCGTCTTTAGCCTTATTGCGAATTTCGCCCCGCCATATTTTTCCAGCAGCAAGTGTATCAAATAAATTTTGAAAGAAGGATTGGGGATGATAGCCGGAATTTACGATGCGATGGTTCTGACCTATCAATTCGGCAGCACTGTATTTAGATATATTACAAAAGTTTTGGTTTGCATGTTTGATGATTCCGTCTAAATCTGTAATTGCCAATATAGAAGATTGGTCAAGTGCATTCTTATAATCAGCCGCTTCTTTGGATGCCTTTTTTAACTCGGTTATATCTGTGTGCTTCATCACCACGTTGCCTGATTCGCCAACGAATTTTGTAATCACCAACTGAAACCAGCGTTCTTCCTGCGGCGAATGATAGGGATAAATAATTTCAAAAAAAGGAATTTCTTTTTTTGATACCTGTAGAAACCCTTTCAACACTTTTTCTGCAATGATATCCCCTTCCGCTGTTGCTTTCCGGCAAATCTCTATATAGTTTCTTCCCTTTCCTGTTCTTTCAAATACGGTTTCGCCATTAAATTTTGAAAAATTAATCCATGCTTCATTCACATCCAAAATAAAACCATCTTCAGCTACCACAGCAATATGCGAACGTATGGAGGTTAAAATGCTTCGGTTTAATATTTCATTATCCTTTATTATCTTCTCGTTGTTTTTTCTTTCAGTAATATCTTCAAAATTCATACATGCGCCGCTGATGCTTCCTTCGGGGGTAATTATTGGATACATATTTACCTTGAAGAATAGTTTATTGCCCCCGGCCTGAGCATAGGTACTTTCATAATTAACCGATTCTCCGTTTAATACCGCCGCAAATTTATCAGCAAATTCCTGCCTTCTGTGTTCGGGGATCACTGTGAGTAAATTATCCATTTTCTTTATTTGCTTACCAAATGCAATACTTGCAAAATAATTTATACGGTTGTTCAGTTCAACTATATTACAATCCCTATCTAATAATAGCATGCCCATTAATGAATTATCAAAAATACTCCTCAGGTGTGCTTCTGATTGCTGCAGTTCTAACCGCATGGCTTTTATTTTCTCATCATTGGCTCTTTTTGCAAATGCATTGCTTATGGCCATGGGCAGGCGTTGCAGGTTTGATTTTAATAAATAATCATCCACACCAATTTTTATCATATCTACGGCAAACTCTTCAGAAACTGTTCCGGTAACCAGTAAAAAAGGTATATCTGGACATGATTCTTTGACGATGGAAAATGCCATTTTTGAATTAAACATGGGCAGGGTATGATCGCTGAGTATCAAATCAGGCTTAAAATGCTCAAGACCATAGAGATAATCTTCTTTAGTATCGGCTAAAAAAAAGTTGCAGGATATACCGGCACCTGTTATCATTCTTTTTACCAGGTCGGCATCGGTTTTTGAATCTTCCAGATGAAGGATATTGTAGGTTTTCATAGTTTTATTTTAAGGGTTGATTCACCATCAGCCAGTATTGGCCCAACTCGGAAACTGCTTTTATGAATTCATCAAACACTACCGGTTTTACTACATAACTGTTAGCACCAAGTTTATAACATGCTTCCATATCCGGGTCTTCTTTTGATGAGGTAAGCACCACCACCGGAATAGTTTTTGTACGTTCATCCAATTTTATTTTCTGTAGCACTTCCAGCCCGTTTATTTTAGGCATTTTTAAATCGAGTAAAATAATATGGGGCGTTTTAAAAAATGTATCCGCATCAAGCATTTCCGTTTCAAAATAATCCAGTGCTTCCTGCCCATCGCTTAAATGTGTTATTTTATTGGCCAGTTTATATTTCTTCAGTGCACGTATTATTAAATCGGCATCGCTTATATTGTCTTCTATCAAAATAATTTCTGTTGGGTTGTTCATGTTCGTAGCTGTTTAGTTAAGTGTAAAATAAAAAGTGGCGCCTTCATTTTCTTTTGCTGCTGCCCATACCTGGCCACCAAATTTGGTAATGATGCGTTGCACAATGGCCAGCCCCACACCATTGCCTTCAAACTGTTTTTCTGAATGCAGCCGTTGAAAAACTCCAAACAATTTATCGGCAAAGCGCATATCAAAACCTGCCCCGTTATCTTTTACAGTAAAAACCGTTTTATCATTTTTTTGCTCCGCAAATATTTCAATAACCGGGTTCTCTTTTTTTGATGAATATTTAACAGCATTTGATAGCAGGTTGTACAATACCTGGTACAGCATAGTGTTATCGGCCTGTACAACCGGTAGCGGGCTAAGTTTTATTACCGCTTCAATTGGAGAAACCTGGCCCAGGTCGGCTATCACCCTTTTAATCAATTCATCCATATTTACAGCTTCCCGTTCCGGTTCTTTACGCCCCAGCCTTGAAAATGATAAAAGCTCATCAATGAGCCTGCCCATTTTTTTACCGTTATACCTGATATTTTCTAAAATTTCACGGCCATCCTCATCCAGTTTTTCACCGTAATCTTCCAACATTATTTGTGCATAGCTGTTTACAGCCCTCAGCGGCGAACGCAGATCGTGCGATACAGAAAATGAAAAAGCTTCCAGTTCTTTATTTACTGCTTCGTATTGGGCTGTTCGTTCTGCTACTTTATGCTCCAGGGCTATATTTAATGCACTTATTTTATTGCCCGATGCAACTTGTACACTGATATCTTCGCTGCTGATACAGCAACCGGTTACTGCCCCATCAGCATCCAGTATGGGATTAAGATTCATATCAAAACTGGTACTGCTGCCATCATGCCAGGGATATGCCACTTCATAGTTTATTTTATCGCCCTGTAACACTACCCGATAACGGTCTGTAAAATCTTCAACCTTATCTGGTGGCAGATAGCTGAGCAGATTTTCATTTTTTTGTAGCGGCTTCAACCAGGCAATTTTTGCAAAATCTTCCATCAGGCTGTTAAACTCAAGAACCGTATAATCATTATCAATAAGCAAAAACCCAATTGGCGAACTGTTTAATATGGCATTCAACCGCATTGCCGGCGAAGCTAAACTGATTGAAGTAGCAGGGATATGTTGTTTACACAATTTTGCTGATTTTGTAGTTGGGGCTGATGAAGATTTTATGTTAAGCTTACTCATCATTTACAGTTGTTTTGGATAAATTATTAATGATGGCAGTTATTTTTTCATGCTCATTGTATTTATCAAAAAAGAAATTGGCAGCAGTAAATTTTTGCCTGGTATATGTATCACACTGCAGTGATAAAACGATCACGACTGTTTTTTCATTTACCCTTTTTATTTCTTCTAATAAATTAACCGACCTGTTCCCCGGCAACCCACTATCCAATACTACCACAGCAGTTTTTTTTTCAGCAAATAAAGCTATTGCTTCATCATAAGATTTTGCCTGGTAAATAACTGCCTGGCTGCTTGCATCCGATATTAGCATTTTTAATCTGCTGTTAATAATTGTTGAGCTATCTGCTATCAGTACATCCATAGTATTATATGGCAAAGAACTTACAATTATCAATTAAAAAAAGTAGTTAACGCAGTCTATTTTGGATAGATGCAAGGGCATTGCTACAGGTAGTTCTACATCTACAAGGAGGGAAAGTGTAAAAAAAAAGTTGTTATAAATCTATATCAGAGATGATGTGGTGGGCAATGGCATAGCGGGTAAGTTCCGAATTGGTTGAAAGGCCGAGTTTTTCTAATATCCGGATACGGTGGGTACTTACCGTACTTAATGCCGATGAAAGTGATTCGGCAATTTGGGTTACGGTTTTACCGAGTGCAAGTAATTTAAAAATTTCGAACTCCCGGTTGCTAAGCAGTTCATGTGGTTTTTTATCTGTGTTGATATTGATGAGTAATTTTTCTGCAATTTCGGGTGTAATGTATTTTCGTCCGGCTAAAATTCGCTGAATGGCTGTAATTAATTCATAAGGTGCCGCTTTTTTGTTCATATAGCCCGATGCACCTCCTTTTAATACCCTTACTGCATAAAGCTCTTCGGTATAAATACTTAATACCAATACCGGCAATGCTGGTTTTATAAGCTTTATTTGTATCAATGCTTCCAGGCCGCTGCGGCCGGGCATATCCAGGTCGGTTATCACCAGGTCAAAATCGTGCTGCATTACTTCTTTAATCAGGCTTTCGCCATCTTCTACTTCGCTAATCTCTACATCTACATATTCGTCTTTCAGTATTTGAATAAGCCCCAGGCGAATAAAGCTATGGTCATCTGCTATAATAATCCGTTTCATACAGTTTTTTAAACTTTTAAGTTCTATGTTAGTGGTAACCTTACTTCTATTTTTGTTCCTTTATTTTTTTCAGATACCAGTTCAAATTTTCCCTTCAGCGCCAGCACTCTTTCCTTCATTCCTAAAATACCAAATGATTTACTGTGTTGCAATATCTTTATGTCAAAACCTTTCCCATCATCTTTAACAGTAAGTATGATGCAATTATCCTGAATATATATAGAAGTAACCACTTTATTTGCCAGTGCATGCCGTGCAATATTGGTAAGCGACTCCTGGTATAATCTAAATAAACAATTGGCAATTTGCTCAGGTAATATAAGCTTTATTTCGCTGCTGATAAATTTTAAAGGTACCCCTGCAACTTCGGTAAATTGGTTGCCCTGCCACTCAAGGGCCTCCAACAAACCGTTATCTTCCAAAATGCCATGCCTTAGTTCATTTAATATTTTTCTTACAGATTCATTGCTTCCATCAACCAACGATATCAGGTTTTTAAATTTTCTTTTAACCGGAATTTTTTCTTCAGCAACTTTAATGTCGTCGGGAATTTTTTTATCCATCCAGGCCAGGTCCATTTTAATGGCTGTAAGCTGCTGGCCCAGTTCATCATGAATTTCACGGGCAATACGCTTGCGTTCTTCTTCCCGTACGGTTTGCAAATGGGCTGTAAGCTGGCGCAATTGATTAGCGGTGTTTTTAATTTCTGTTTCGGCTTTTTTACGTTCGGTAATATCACGGTAACTTAAAACAATGGCATTTATGTATGGCTCGTTGAGTAAATTATTATAACTACATTCCAGCCATTTGTAAGTTTCATCCGGCATTTTATGGCGGTACTCAATTAATTTAATCGTCTCCGGGTTTTTTATTATATCAATGAAGGCACCAGTTACTGTAGCGCTATCATCAGGATGAATAAGGTCGGGACGGGTTTTTCCTATAATTTCATTTTTATCGTATCCCAGTATTTTTTTACCGGAGGGGCTCATATCAAGCACCGTGCCGTCGGCGGCAATTACAGTAAGCCCATCGGTGCTGTTTTGTATAAGCGCTCTAAATTTTTTTTCTGTATTAGTAATTGCTTCTTCAGCTTTTTTACGTTCAGTAATATCCCGGGTAACCCCCAATAAGCCAGTAATTTTTCCGGCTGCATCTTTTAATGGTACGGCATGTGTTTCCATGAAGCGATGCCTGCCTTTTAAACCTGTTAATTCAAATTCAAAAGTGCCGGAGTTGCCCTTGAATACTTCTTTATTTAACCGGTTAAATCCTATCCTGTAATTTTCATTTACAAGATCTATCATTCTACGTCCTAATACCTGTTGCTCATTGTCTGCCTCTATAATAGCCAGCCCGGCTGGATTCATGTATTGTAATTCGCCTTTGTGATTAAGTATTTTTACACATTCAGGCTCGGCATTTAAAATAGTACGCAGATAATTCTCATTTTCTCTTAAGTCGCTTTCTGCTTTTTTTCGTTCCGTAATATCACGTATAAATGCACAAAAAAATTCTTCGCCAGCCTGTTTAATTGGAAGCACTGTTAATTCAACAGGAAATTCCCTGCCATTATGATCAATTGCCGAAAGTTCTGACAATTTATTCAGGATGGGGCCGGTGCCATTTTTTAAATAATTCTCCATACCCTTTTCGTGCATTTTTCTGTATTGCTGCGGAATGATAATCTCTGCCATAGTACGTCCCATCACTTCTTCTGATTTCCATCCAAATATTTTTTCTGCTGCCGGGTTCCAATATGTAATTTCTCCTATGGTGTTACTAAAGATAATTCCATCCATTGCAGCATTCATCATCAATCTTCTTTTTTCTTCACTATTTTTAAGTGTTTCTTCCGCTTTTTTCCGTTCGGTAATATCCATCATAGTGCCGGTAGCACGTATGGCTTTACCATCTGCGTTTCTAATAATATAGCACCGGTCATAAATATCTACATATCCGTTCTTTGTTTCAAATCTGTATTCCGATGTCCAGATTTTTGTATCAGTTTCAATTGCTTTCTTTTTGGTGGCTATTACCTTTTCTCTATCGGCCGGGTGTATTTTTTGCTCCCATACTTTCTCTGTAGGAACAGGGTCTGAAACATCAAGACCATATAAATGCTGGTGCGTTTGATTAGCCCAGAGTTCTCCTGTTTCTAAATTCCATTCCCATAATCCATCGTTGGTGGTACGGGCAATCATTTCAAACCGCTCATTAAATTTTTTCAGGTCTTCTTCTGTTTTTTTGCGTTTTGTGATATCCCTGACAAAAACCAACAACCGTCCGTCAGAAAGCAACTTGGCCGTGATATCCACGTTCAGCAATACTCCGTTCTTCTCCTTC
Organism: Chitinophagaceae bacterium; assembly: GCA_031360765.1. GTDB lineage: Bacteria > Bacteroidota > Bacteroidia > Chitinophagales > Chitinophagaceae > Ferruginibacter. The sequence goes on along the minus strand of JANMBZ010000100.1, from coordinate 9,434 downwards.
ATTACTCTTTCAGTAAAAACTGTTTTACCCTGTTTCAGTTCATCAAAATGAAAAGGATTTTTTTGAATGTCATCCATAACAGCAAAGTCATAGATTGACATTTGCAATAATTCTTTCTCTGAATGTTGCGATAATTTGCAGGCGCTGGTATTTACGGTAATTAACTGGCCGGTAGGATCGGCTATAAAAATGGCATCTGATGCCTGTTCAACAAGTGTGCGGTATTTTTCTTCGCTTTCTTTTATTTGGGTATCCTTGTAGTAGCGTTCCAATACAATTTTTACCTGGTTAGCTGACCGGTCAATTAATACTAAATCTGTTTCTTCTGGTGTGCGGCATTCTTTGTAATAAATGGCAAACGTTCCATAAACCTTTCCTTCGGTATTAATAATTGGGGTAGACCAGGCAGCTTTTAATCCAAAACTCAATGCAAAATCTCGGTAGTTTACCCATAGAGGATCGGTGGCAATGTCAGACACAATAACCCTTTCTTTTCTATAAGCGGATGTTCCGCAAGAACCTGCTACCGGACCGATTGGTTCTCCTTCAATTCCTTTATTATAGGCATCGGGCAAGTTGGGGCCTGCCACATGGCGAATATGGGTTCCTTCATCATTTAACAATTGGATGGAACAAATTGCATGATCAGAATAGGATTCATAGTTAAGGGCTATTGTATTCAAAATTTCTTCCAATGATTTTTCAGTAGCAATCATTTCCATCACCTTTTTTTCGCCGGCAAGAATCAACTCTGACTTTTTTCTTTCCGTAATGTCTTTAATTAATGAAAGGATAGAGGTTACATTCCCCTGCTCATCTTTAAGCACCGAATTAAACCACTGGCAATAGATTACATTGCCTGCTTTAGTATTGTTCCTGTTAATAATATTGTTTTGTTCAACTTCTCCTGTCATCAGTTCTGTTCCAATAATGCCAACGTCTGCAGCGTCCTCTTCAAATACAAGGTTAAAATCATTAAAATGTTTATTCACTACTTCCGATTCGCTCCAGCCGAAAATATTTTCAGACTGGGGTGACCAATTCCGGATAATAAAATTTTTATCCCATTCAATAACGGCCAAAGGGGTGTTATTAAGATGCTGTGTTAACCGTTGATGAGCTTCCCGTATATTTTCTGCTGCCTTTTTTATTTCGGTAATATCACTCGCTGCACCAAACCATTCAACAATATCTCCCTTTGCATCAAACATCGGTATAGCCCTGGAGAATGTCCAACCGAGAGTACCGTCCACTTGCAAAACCGGGTGCTCTAACTCAAAAATGCTCCTGGTTCGTATAGCTTCTTTAATAACCGACATTACATGTGCCTGGTCATTGGGGTGAATATATTCCTGGAACCAGTTGCTGTTTGGCTTTACAGTATCTGCAATAAAACCCCGCCCTTCCAGTTGGTTCATCACAGTCCAATCAGGGTTCATGCGATACACAACATCCGAACTTGCAGTTACCAATGAACGGTATTTTGCTTCGCTTTCTTCAATTCTTTCTTGTGCCAGCTTTTGTTCGTGTATGTCAGTATTAGTCCCTATCCAGCGAACGATCTTTCCTTGTGCATCCAATATAGGCACGCACCGAGTAAGGAACCAATGGTACCCGCAATCTGCACCCTTCAGAGGAAATATAAGCTCAAAAGGTTCAGGTTTGTGCCAAGCTTCTTTTACAAAGTCGACTACACTGTTTACATGGTCTGGATGATGAACTTTTTCCCATCCCCATCCTTGCATTTCATCGAACGTGGTGCCGGTATAATCATACCAGCGTTGATTATACCAATAAATCCAGCCATCCTTATCAGCTATCCATGCAAGGTTTTGGATATTATCACTAAAAGTTCGGAATAGCTCTTCACTTTCCGTTATTTTCTGTTCAAACTCTTTTTGCTTAGTAACATTGCGCATCGTAATGGCAACAGAATTATAGGGCGGAGCTGCAGGATATTTTAGCCGTACTACAACCTCCTTTATTTCGCCAGATAGGCTTTTGATTTTCGTCTCTTCTTCAAAATATCCACCACCATCCCTTATTAAATCCATTAACTTAAATACCGTCATTTCCGTCATACTTACAAAAAACTTGGAGCGATTAGCTACAAAGTCTTCTAAATTGTTTGCTCCTGTCAAATCTAATAAACTCTGATTTACACCGAGTATTTGAACTCTTCCCAGCATCTCGTATAGTTCTTCGCTATTATTATCAAAATATGTCGCATAGTTTTTTGAGATGCCTGCTGCACGCAGGGATTCTATTTTTTCATAAAAAGGGGTATGATCTTCTTCTGTAATAGCTATGGGTGATGTATCAAAAAGTCGACGATAACGGTTTACGCTTTCGTTTAGTTTGGCTTCCGCATTTTTTCGCTGGTCAATATCCTGGAAACTTCCATAAATCTTTACACATTTGCCATCAACAAATTCAGTTTCTCCAATTGTTCTTATCCAGCGTACATTATTTTTTGCGGTAACAATTTCCAACTCTTCATCCCAGGGTTTACCCATCTCAATTGCTTCTTTTACTTTTTGTCTAATCAATTCCCTGCCAGGTCCTTCTTTATAATAATTAAGTCCACTCGGCAGGTCGGGAACAAAGCTTTTGTCCTCTTCGTGAATTTCCCTGGTAATTTCATTCCAGTAAACAGTTTGTTTTATCAGGTCAACATCCCAACTGCCAATTCTGGCTAGTCTGGTTGCTTTAAGCAATAATTGCTCTAATTCAACTTTTTCTGTTACATCACGGGAATTAAAAACGATACCCTTTACAATGCTTTCTTCCGTCAATTTAGTTGCTGTGCCTTCGAGCCAGATATAATGGCCATTTTTGTGCAGGTAACGTACTAAATAGTGTTGTGGTATGCCGGGCTCTTTTATTGCTTCGGCAACAGCAGTTTCTACAATAACGATATCGTCGGGATGAAAATAATTAATACCACCCTTTATTTTCATGTCATCAGCTGTCCACCCTGTGATAAGCATGGATGAGGGACTTTGGTAGATGGAGTTTGAAGCGTCATCGGTTAATGCAATGATAGCCGTATTGTTTTCGAGCAGTGCCTGAAAATGTTTCTCCCTTAATTCTAATTCTCTTGTGTGTGTTTTTTGCTGAGTAATATCCCTGAAAAAAATTGACAACCCACTTGGCGATGGGTAAATATGATTTTCGAACCATTTATCATAGGGTGGGTAATACTCTTCTACATGAATGTACTGCTGTTCGGCCATTGCCTTGTAATAGGCTTTATAAAAAGACTGGTCAATACCTTCGGGAAATTCGGTCCAGATATGTTTGCCAATCATATCAACCGGGTTGCGTTGAAAAATTTCGGCGGCTTTTTTATTCATATAGGTATAGCACCAGTTGCTATCCAGCGCTACAAAGGCATCGGTAATTCTTTCAAATACATCAGTTAAAATTCCAGGGGTCTGTTTCATGTAAAGCAATTTTACTACACTTTTGCAGGGAATACCAAAACAAAAGGTAATAAAAAAATTACTTTGAAATAAATATTTTTTAGCTATCCATTAATTAGATGCAAGCTGTAGGGTAAACCCAATGCCACTTACAAAATCTCCTTCGGTTTTGGCAAGTATAGTAAATGGAATGGCTTGTGATACCCAATTAAATTTTTGTAACTGAACAGCATCTATTCTTGCAATATACAAACCGGGTTTAAGCCCCATAAAACTAAAATAACCGTCTGGCTCAGTTATGGTGCGGCCAGCCAGTTCTCCCAGGCTGTTGTATATCTGAACAATAATCCGGCCCATACCATTGGTACCGGCTGAATCCTGCAGGTTAACGGTGCCGTTCACTTCGCCCATGATTGAAATGGGCAATTCAATTGTTTTAAACTCGTTTGGCTGAACGAGTATATTCATTTTCTTATTTTTAATTTGCCAGGCAACTTCCTGCAAACCGCTTCCATCCACTTCAGCAAAGTAATTTACATAAGCATCAAGCTGGGTTACCATGATGGCGGAGTCTTTTTTGTTGTAATGAATTTGCCCGCCATTAATATTAACTTTTACGCCCCCTGCGGCAGGTTCATCCGGGTCCCGTTTTCCATTATTGTTTACATCGAGAAAGGGAGTAAAAATTATACCTCCTTTACCAACACCGCTTTGGTTATTGGCGGCCAGGTAACCGGCTTTGTTATCGAACAGTAAACCACCACGGGCCGATTGTGTAGCTACCACACCCGATTTGCTTTTGCGGATGGAGGAAAATGTTTGAGCAAAAGCCAGATCGTACCGGAAACTTGCTGTAACTGCATTAGCATAAACGGTATTTATAAAAATCTTTTCATAAGCCAGGTTTACGTTACAGCGTTTCAGGATATTTTTTTCAAGCACAATTCTTACTGTGCTGATTTGATGTTCGTCGTAAGCGTACTGAACCTGCGGTAAAAACCTGAGCCCTTTATACAGGTTGATATTTGCCGAAATATTGCTGTAAGCCCTCAGATTATCTTGTTTATTAAATGCTGCAAAACTGGTAAGATTGATACCAATACCAGACCTTGCTGCGGAAATTAACAACTCTGCTGTTGTATTTTTTTGGTCGTATCCGGGTTTTATAAATTGGCTGCTGAGTTTGCTGAACTGATTTAAAGTTAAACGGGTGAAGTAAGTATTTTTTCCGGCGTGTACCGGCATGGATACAACGAGTTTTTTTTCAACAAGATAATTTGTACGTATGGCTGTTTGGTTTTTATCATACCAGGTATAAGAAAGATCGGCCTGCAGGTTGGAAGGCAGCCGGTAACTGAGTATTAATTTTGAACTGGTTTGGTGAGCATATTCGCCATTGAACAAAATATGCTGCCCTATTTTTACAGAAGTATTGATAAACGGAATAGTTTTACCCTGGTTAGCTGTTGACAGGTACTCCACACCCCCACCCAGTGTGATGTATCGATTAAGACCATAATTTGCCTGTACTCTTGAAAATTTACTTTTTTGATCATCTTCCACAGTACCTGCCGACACATTGTATTCAAACTGATGAACGGGCATAAAATTAAAAGGTACACTTACAAATTTTTCACTTGTCTGTACCTCTCCCCACGGACCATAAAATTTTAACTGAATCATTGTATTACCATAGATCAGCGGTACATCAAACTTGTAAAAACCGGCAGCATCTGCCTTTGCAAAATCGATATGTACATTGTTTACATAAAGTTCTACAGTCCAGCCGGGTTCTGTAACATTGCTGATTACGTAATTACCAAATGAGCGTTTATAAGTGGTTGGCGTATTGGTAAACTGAAGGCCTATAACAGCACCAAATAAAGATGAAATGGATTTGGTAAACAGTTTACCTGCAGTTACCTGGCGCAGTGCCGCATGATCATTGTTTACATACCGCCACTGATAAAACTGCTGTTTTAAATTAAGCGTTTGGTTACTCCTGTAATTGAGCAGCAGATTCAGTTCGCCACCGGCCAACGCTGCGCCAATACCCACACTCAGCCAGGTAATTGGTTTCTCGCCTGTAGCCTGGGATGTAAAGGCCGACCAGTCGGCCGAGCCCAGGTTAAGTAATTTAAATTTTCTGCCAATGGTTGTATCTGCTTTTTTTTCTGCCATCAATAACTTTAAATTATTGCGCATCAGTTCAAGTTGCTTTTCACGTATCACCGGCAATACCAATTTAGTAGTAAGCTCTACCGCTAAACTGTATTTATCAAATAAACAATTCAGCCCAAAAATCCGTCCAAAATAGTCGGACTTAAGATATAGTGTTCCACCCCGCATGATCATTTCTCCGGGATCAAGTATAAATGTTTTACCCCGGTACATGATTTTATTAACCCTTTTATTTATCTGGAAACCTGCTTCGGGTTGAATGATATAACCGTTTATATTTTCATTGTCGGCCGATACATAATTGCGGATAGTAAGAAAGTCAAAAATATCCTTTACCGGCAGGTATACTTCATCTTTAAAAACCAATCCTGAAATTTCTACCTGGCCAATGCCTTCTACAAAAAGGGTAATAGGTGCATCTTCGTAATCACCCTCGTTAAGCTTTACATCCTTGGTGGTATCGTTTAGCCAATATTTATTTACTTCTATATTTAATACAACAGGTGGATACGCAAATGCTTTTACCTGTGGTAATATAAATGCAGTAAATATAAATAACAGCCTTACTAAGGCAATTTTATTTTTGCTGCTAAAGCCGGATATTGGATATGGTTTACAAACTAACAAGCGTAATATTTAATAATTTTATTCCAGGTTAAAAGTCACATAAAAAGTGCCCGAATAAGTGCCCGGCGGATTTGCCGCCTGGCTGCCTACCGTAAGTGTTGCTCCAATACGCACCCGGGTTCGCAGTGGTTGCTGCACCGTGGTTATAAAAGGCGATGTTGGATTGGAAGCACCAATATGCATACTCATTGATCCGCCATTACTGCCGGTAAGTGTAATATCCGGGCCGTTTGAAATAGATACCATCGCCCCCATTACCGCATCAATATCAAAAATTGCCGGAACTGCCGTTGTGCCAATATTTAAAGGCAAGACAGTACCTGTTGATGAGCGTGTGCCAGTTGGCAATATGGTTAAAGTGCCGCCAGCATTGCCCGCCGAAAAACTTCCGAAATGCATATTTTGAATTGTATATGCTTTTATAACACCGGGGTCACCTGGTAAACTATCTACCTGTGCTTTTGAAATAAATGATAACAGGCAAAGCATTACTGCAAGTGCTGTTTTTTTGATTGGCTTCAGGATATCGTTTATTTCAGTTTTCATTTTTTTATTGTATGGTAACAGGCAAACTATACGCCGAGTTATCATGCGTAATACGCAGGTAATATATACCTGCCGGTAATTTATTTTGGATAATTAAACGTTGATTAAAACTTGCACCGGGATGATTGATATTTGTTTTTAAAAGCTGTTGCCCCGCTGCATTCAGCAATTGTATAAAGTAGAATCCTTTAGTCATTTCATCAGCATGAATTATTATCTGCTGGTCTATTACCGGGTTGGGTAAAACCTGGAAAACAGACTCAGGTTTTTTGATATTAACATACACAACTTCACTCTGCATTGCATAGCCAACAGCTTCGTTTGCTACTATCCTGTAAAAGTTTTTACCGCTAAAAGGATTTTCATCAAGCCAGGAATATTGGCCATAGCCATTATTACGCTGAACTTTTATTTCACCTGCTTTAGTGAAACTGAAACCATCTGCAGATTTCATGATCTCGTATTTTTCAATGCCGCCTTCTTCAGCCACTTTCCAGTTAACCTGCACAGCTTTGTTTTTTTGCAGCGCATTTACAGATATGAAGCGTAATGGCAGCATACGGCCGGTGTTATAAAAAACTATTCTGAAACGATTTGCTGCACAAGAGGCCGGTATGCCCGTATTGATATCCACAACAAAGCTGCTGGTATCAATATAAGAAATCAGTTGGCGGGTATACAGGTACACATCCTCAAAATAGGCAAGTATCGTATCCGATTGCATTTGTTGTGTAAATATCTTAAAACTGTATTGCGGCTTGGTTAAACGGGCAGTGTTTAAAAATAAAGTATCGCACTGGCGTGGCTTTTTACGGGCATCAATACTTAAGTCTACCGTATCATGTAAAATAGAAACATTTTCTGCAGCATTGGGCATTTTAACTGCATCTTCGTTACCCACCAGGTTTGAAAATGAATTATCGAATGCTGCAAGTGCACCATCAGCTAATATAGTATTTGGTCCATTTACATAACTGAGGTTAATGGCCATTAGGGGAATGCTGTTTACCAGCGATTCAGTTTTAAAAACATGACCGGTATAGTTTGATACCTTATCCGTTTCACGTATGATGAGTTGCGGCGATGCGGCCGATGTTTTTACAAAAAAACCCTGGCCCGGTTGTATGTATTGATTTAAAACAGTGGTACCTGTAAAGGGAGAAATAAGTGTAACGCTACCGGAAGTGTTTACGGTAATAAACCCGCCCAGGCTGTTGAGGTTCGGGTCCCAGCCCCAATAGGTATTTTCAATATTGGTTTTGCTTACCGTAGCCCAGTCAATGGATGAGGCATAAGGATTACCCAACATGGAATAGCGGCCAACTACATTTGAAAGTGGTATAGTTGAAGATGTATTATAGGTTTGATCGCCGGTTAAAATGGTACCGCTTTCGCTGATGGTTGTATTTTTAGGGTTACTGGTTGTGGCAGTATTTGTTCTGTCGCCATAAATAAAAATATAGTAAGGCAGACCGGCTTTTAAGGGCGTATATTTTGTATTTTTTCCATTAGCAGTTGAAAAGGCTGTAAAACTCCTGAGTGAGTCATTATAAGTATACATCGATTTGCTTTGCAGTTGCTGATCAAAACCATCAGCTGCGGTACCGCCGGTAATGATGGTGCCTTTATTTGCAGTAACATTATCACCCTGGTTTTGCCAATTGCCCCAAATAGACATGGCTTCCTGCCCGATTGTTAAGGTAGATGATGCACTGGTTGTAACCGAGCTGCACATGAGCCGGTATTTTCGGCGGCCCCAAACAAAGCGCTCCGCAATTACATTGCCCGACACTACCGGTGTGGCAGTACTGGTTACAGGCGCTACCATTGCTGTATAGTTTGAGTCTGATTTAAGTACCAGGTAGCCATTTGATTGCAGCTGCCCCGAAGTAAGCGTTAAAAAACTTTTTACGCCAATTGTTGCAGTTAAAGTAAACGTATTGGCATTGTTTAATGCAACCTGCAGGTTATCTAAAATGCTGGTACCTGTGCCCGATGCTGTTGTATTGGTATTGCCGGTTATTTTTGTTGTACCGTTGCCCGGTGCCTGGTTGATGGTTCCGTTATTTACCAGGCTAATATCCTTTAAAACAACAAATGCATTGGTTTTGGTTTTAAGGTAACTTCCTGCAGTAATCTTTACTGTACCCTGTGCATGTGAGCACATACAATAACCATTGTACAGCAGGATAAGTAAAAAGGTTTTCATTAGTATTTTTTTATTTCATCTTTTTGCTATTAATGCAAAAAGATTTTAATCATTTTATTAGATGCCAACAATCTTTATTCGTATTCTAAATTAACCGTACGTTTCGCTTTCCGTTAATGCATTGCCCTTTAGAAAAGGCCAATCAGTTTAATCTGTTACACGAAATTGCATGGCTGTTATCGTGATTGCTGATGTGCCATTATTGTTTGCGATGAATGCTTCCACGTAATCATTTGTATTGAGTGTTACCTCTGTCTCCAGGATAAGTTGAAATACCTGGTTATTGCTCATTCCACTCAGGGATGCAAACGGGGCGGTTATTACTGTGCCATTTTTTGCGATAGCTTAAGAAATAGCACCGGCAGTATCCGGGATGGTGCCGCTAATAATTACCATTACCTTTGCATTGATCGCTTTTTTTCCTAATTCCGTTCGTCGATTGTATG
>JANMBZ010000090.1:0-36303 GCA_031360765.1 Chitinophagaceae bacterium | reverse complement strand
ATCAAACATAACCGGTCAAAAAGCTGTGGCAACCATGTCTAAGAAAGACATTTCAAACTTTAAGCTGCGTAAGGATATGCCCATTGGTGCAAGAGTTACACTGCGTGGAGTTAAGATGTATGAATTTTTAGACAGGCTTGTGTCTGTTTCTTTACCACGTGTTCGTGATTTCAAAGGCATTAACGATAAATCGTTTGATGGCCGTGGAAACTACACACTGGGTGTTACAGAGCAGATCATTTTTCCGGAAATTGATATTGATAAGGTAAATAAAATTACCGGACTGGATATCACTTTTGTAACAACAGCCAATACCAACGAAGAAGCTTTTGAATTGCTTAAAGAAATGGGTATGCCTTTTAAAAACGTAAAGAAATAATTATAAAAAATTATGGCAAAGAAATCAATTGAAGCCAGGCAGGTAAAGCGTGAAAGAATGGTTGTAAAGTATGCTGAAAAAAGAGCAGCTTTAAAAGCAGCCGGCGATTATGCAGCTTTGGACCTATTACCAAAGAATGCATCACCGGTTCGTTTAAAAAACCGTTGTCAGCTAACTGGACGCCCAAGAGGTTATATGAGACATTTTGGCTTATGCAGAAATATGTTTCGTGATATGGCACTGCAGGGTAAAATACCAGGTGTAACTAAGGCAAGCTGGTAAAATCCCTGATCCGCCGCGGCGGAGAACAAGGATATCGCATTGTAAAAAAATTATTTAATCTATTAACTGAAATAACAATGGTTACTGATCCAATCGCAGATTATTTAACAAGAATTCGTAACGCACAGATGGCCAGCCATCGTATCGTGGAAATTCCTGCAAGCAATCTGAAAAAGCGTATCACAGAAATTTTGTACGATAAAGGATACATTCTGAAGTACAAATTTGAAGATGACAACAAACAAGGTTTAATTAAGATCGCCTTAAAATATGATGCTAATACTAAATTACCTGTAATACAGAGTTTAGAAAGAGTTAGCCGTCCGGGATTGCGTACGTATGCAAAGCCAGAAGAAATTAAGCGTGTAAAAAATGGTTTGGGTGTTGCTATCATTTCTACCTCTAAAGGTGTAATGACTGATAAAGAAGCCAAAGCACAGAATGTAGGTGGAGAGGTTCTTTGTAACATTTACTAAGATTTTATTCCTCGTAAAAGGATTTAAAATACAAAATGATTTGACAATTAAGCCCCCGTCGTGGCTGAACACGAATCGAATAATAAACAAAATAAAAAAAATCGACAATGAGTAGAATTGGTAAAAAACAGATTGAAGTGCCGGCTGGTGTAACCATTACAGTAGATGCTGAAAACGTAGTTACAGTTAAAGGACCAAAAGGTACGCTTAAGCAGACTTTAGACCGTGATATGAAGATCGAGATTGCAGACGGTATTGCAAATGTAACTCGTCCAACTGATCAGATACGCCATCGTGCAATGCACGGTTTATACCGTTCACTTGTAAGTAATATGGTTAAAGGTGTAACTGAAGGATATACAAAAAAATTAGAACTGGTAGGTGTGGGTTTTAAAGCTGCAGCCACTGGTAATTTGTTAGATCTTGCCTTAGGTTATTCTCACAATATCATTTTTGAAATACCTAAAGAATTATCAGTAGTTACCAGCCAGGAGAAAGGGCAAAATCCGATGATCACTTTCGAAAGTACAGATAAACAATTGATAGGACAGGTTTGTGCAAAGATCAGAAGCTTACGTAAGCCAGAACCATACAAAGGTAAGGGTGTTAAATTTGCTGGTGAGGTGTTGAGAAGGAAAGCTGGTAAGTCAGCAGGTAAATAAAACGTTAATCCGTTAATTCGTTAATCCGTGTAAAGCGTGTTTCGAATTAGCAAGAACGGATTAACCAGTTAACTAATTAACGGATTAACAATATCCCTGGCAGAATCAGGGAGAAAAAATAAAATAAAATGAATAACAAGTCAAACGCAAGGGTTAAAATCAAATATCGCATCCGCAGAAAAATCAGCGGTGCTGCAGCAAAACCAAGATTAAGTGTTTTCAGAAGCAACAGCGATATCTATGCTCAGTTAATTGATGACAACAATGGCGTAACATTAGCCTCTGCATCATCAAGACAAAAAGATATACAGGCTCAAAAAGCACCTAAGACTGAAAAAGGTAAAATGGTAGGAGCTGCTATTGCAACCAAAGCAAAAGAACTTGGAATTACTGCCGTTGTTTTTGATCGTGGTGGTTATATCTATCATGGCCGTGTTAAGGCAGTGGCCGAAGGTGCAAGAGAAGGTGGTTTGGATTTTTAATTACAAAATTTCTAATAAGAAAAATAGATGTCAAATTTAATTACAAATAAAGTAAAAGCCGGCGACCTGGAATTAAAAGACAAGGTTGTTGCCATTAACCGTGTAGTAAAAACCACTAAAGGCGGACGTGCTTTCAGTTTCTCCGCACTGGTTGTAGTTGGTAACGAAGCTGGTATTGTTGGACATGGTTTGGGTAAGGCCAAAGAGGTTCAGGAAGCCATCACTAAAGGTATTGAAGATGCAAAAAAGAATCTCATAAAAATTCCTTTGATGCATGGTACAATTCCTCACGATCAGTTATCTAAGGAAGGTGCAGCTAAAGTGTATATAAAGCCAGCAGCTCATGGTACTGGTGTAATTGCCGGAGGTAGTATGAGAGCGGTTTTGGAAGCAGCTGGTATTACCGACGTGTTGGCTAAGAACTTAGGTTCTGCAAACCCAACCAATGTGGTAAAAGCTACTTTTAAAGCATTGGCTACATTACGTGAGCCAATTGCAGTAGCAAAAACACGTGGTATTTCTTTAAAGAAAGTATTTAACGGATAAAATCAGTTAGCAGTCGCCAGCCGGCAGTTAACAGTCAAAAGACAGTTATGAAAAAAATAAAAGTAACACAGGTTAAAAGTGTAATTGACCGCTCGGAGCGCCAGAAAAGAACAATGGTAGCTTTAGGGTTAAGAAAAATGAATGCATCTGTTGAAGTAGAAGCTACTCCACAAATATTGGGTATGGTAACTAAAGTTAACCACCTGGTTAAAGTTGAAGAGTTAGGATAAATTTTATCCGATAACACGGATTAACCAATTAACGGATTAACAAATAAACAAAGCGAGGGGTGATTCCCCGTAAGTACAAAATCAGATAAAAAATGAAACTACACACACTCAAGCCTGCGAAAGGCGCAACACACAAAGAAAAAAGAATTGGCCGTGGTGAGGCAAGTGGTAAAGGTGGTACATCTACCAAAGGTAACAAAGGTGGACAAAGCCGTGCCGGTTACAAAAGTAAAAAAGCTCATGAAGGCGGACAGATGCCAATTCAGCGTCGTATTCCAAAACGTGGATTTAAAAATAACAACCGCATTGAGTTTAAGGTTTTAAACCTTGGACAGATTGATACACTATCAGAAAAATACGGTATCACAGAATTCAACCTCCAGAATTTATACATCAATGGTTTAATAAGCCAGTTTGATAGTGTAAAAATCTTAGGTAATGGTGAGCTTAAAGGCAAATTCTCTTTTACAGTGAATGCAGCCAGCGAAAAAGCAAAAGCAGCCATTGAAGCAGCCGGAGGTTCTATCGAGATAATAAAATAATTTCCCGATATTTGCCGACCACGTTTAACGTGGTCATTTTTAATTTAGCGCAAACACTTAAATCGTTTAAATTCTGTGAAGAAGTTCATTACAACACTTAAAAATATCTGGAGCATAGAGGAGCTACGCAATAAGATAACTTTCACTTTACTATTGATATTTATCTATCGCCTTGGTTCTTTTATTGTTTTACCGGGTATTGATCCAAATAAATTAGCTACGCTTGCCGATAGTTCTCAAACCGGTATGCTTGGTTTGCTTGATACGTTTGTAGGAGGTGCCTTTTCTAAAGCATCTATTTTTGCGTTGGGTATCATGCCATATATTTCTGCTTCAATCTTTATGCAGTTGATGACCATCTTGGTTCCTCAAATGGCAAAAATTCAGAAAGAAGGTGAGAGTGGCAGAAAGAAAATTAATCAATGGACCCGTTATCTTACAGTTATAGTAACCGCATTTCAGGCAGCAGCTTATATCGGTTATCTGAGCAGTCAGAAAGAAGCGATCATCCCTGCATTCCAGAGTTATTTTACAGTATCCACAGTTATTATACTTACAGTAGGTACTTTGTTTGTGATGTGGCTTGGAGAAAAAATTACTGATAAGGGTTTAGGCAATGGTACTTCTATCATCATCATGGTTGGTATTCTTGCACGTTTACCGCAATCATTCGGACAGGAGTGGGCTGCAAGGTCAACAAGAGGTGCCGGTGGTATTTTAATGATATTGATTGAAATTGTTTTACTGCTTGCAGTTATAATGGGTATTATACTTTTAGTACAAGGTACCCGTAAAGTTCCGGTTAACTATGCCAAGCAAATAGTTGGTAACCGCCAGTTCGGTGGCGCAAGAAATTTTCTTCCTTTAAAAGTAAATGCATCGGGTGTAATGCCAATCATCTTTGCTCAGGCAATACTTTTTTTACCTACTTTATTTTCATTTGGTGGTACCGCTTCGTGGACTAAATATTTTACCGATCATACTAACCTGGGTTATATGATTGTTTATACCGTTGCAGTTATTGCATTTACGTTCCTGTACACAGCGTTGATTTTTAATCCAAAGCAAATGGCTGATGAATTAAAGCGCAACAATGGATTTATACCAGGTGTTAAACCAGGCCAGCCAACTGCAGATTATATTGGTACCATTATGGATCGCATTACTTTACCGGGTGCAGTTTTACTTGCATTCGTTGGTATCCTTCCAGGTATTATTCAGTTAATATTTGGTATGCAGCAGGGTTTTGCAACTTTCTTTGGCGGTACATCTTTACTGATTATGGTTGCAGTTATTCTGGATACATTACAGCAGATAGAAACTCAGTTGTTAATGCGCCAGTACGATGGATTGATGAGCAGCGGCAGGATACAGGGTAGGCAACAGGTTTCTGCAGGAGTATAATACGGATACCCCGCAATGGGGACTTAAAATATGATTCTTAAGCCCCGACTGAAAATGTCGGGGTTTGTTTTAAACTGATTTTACAATGACTCATTATAAAAACAAGGCTGAAATTGAATTGATGAGAGAAAGTGCGCTACTGGTTAGTGAAACCCTTGCAGTGGTTGCTGCTGCCATAAAGCCAGGTATTACAACTATGCAACTCGATAAAATTGCAGCAGAATTTATACTGGATAATAAAGCAACAGCATCATTTAAAGGATATCATGGTTTTCCATACACTTGTTGTATTTCTGTAAACGATGCAGTGGTGCATGGCTTTCCTACAAACGATCCTGTTACAAACGGGGATGTTATTTCGGTAGATGTGGGCGTTTTTAAAAACGGATTTCATGGTGATAGTGCCTACACTTTTGGAGTTGGAGAAATAACAGATGAGGTAAAAAAATTAATGCGGGTTACCAAAGAATCTTTATACAAGGGAATTGAAAAAGCGATAATCGGAAACCGGGTTGGTGATATTGCCTATGCCATTCAGGATTATACTGAGAAGCAATATGGTTATGGCGTAGTTAGAGATTTAGTTGGACATGGCCTTGGCCGAAACCTGCACGAAGAGCCGCAGGTACCCAACTTTGGTAAGAGAGGTACCGGAGCTAAACTTAGAGAAGGGTTAGTTATTGCAATTGAGCCTATGATTAATATGGGCACCAAAGATGTTTACAACGACAAGGACGGTTGGACAATACGAACCGGTGATGGTAAACCTTCGGCACATTATGAACATGATATCTGCATACAAAAAGGTAAGGCTGATATCTTATCTTCATTTACTCCGATAGAAGGCGCAGAAAAAGCGAATGCAGAACTTTTTTCAGATTATTAAGCTTACAAAATTCTATATTTCAAATCTACTCTCTTATCCGCCCAGATATTATCGGGGCTGATATACGTATTTCTGTATTGCTTGATGACACCCGCTTTTGCAAAAATATCCCTTACAAGTTCGCTGCATATATAATTCCGGTTTGTTTACAGGCGGCTTATGTGAAATAATATCCGCATCATGATTCTAACAATTTCAAAATTATCATAAGGTTCTAATTGCGCCTGCCATTGTTATACAGTTAAATGTTATTTTTAGGTATTGAAGATACAAATTACAATGAATGATTAAAAAACGGCTGATAGTTATTGGTGGCGGTGCTGCCGGTTTTTTTTGTGCAGTTAATGCAGCAAGTTTAAATCCTGCGCTTGAAGTAATCATTCTTGAAAAATCGAACAAGTTATTGAGCAAAGTTAAAGTAAGTGGCGGAGGCCGCTGCAATGTAACGCACGCCTGTTACAGCATTGCGGAGATGATTAAAAAATATCCCAGGGGAGCATCCTTTTTAAAAAAAGCTTTTCATCATTTTTTTACAACAGATACTATTGAATGGTTTGCAGCAAGAGGCGTGGTTTTAAAAACCGAATCAGATGGAAGGATGTTTCCGGTAACAAACAGCTCTCAAACAATTATTGATTGCCTGATGAAAGAAGCAAATAAATATGGCGTTGAGATAAACATGAATAAAGATGTTAAAGGAATTTACAGTGATGGAAGTAAATGGAATTTGTTGCTGAAAGATGATGCAGTTATGGCTGCCGATTTTATTTGCATCGCAAGCGGAGGATACCCAAAAATATTGCAGTACGATTGGTTGAAAAAGTCGGAACACAGCATTGAGAAGCCGGTTCCTTCTCTATTTACTTTTAACATGCCGGGTAATGCCATAACAGCATTAATGGGCGTTGTAGTTGAAAATGCAGCTGTTAAAATTGTGGGCTCTAAATTATCCGAAAGCGGACCATTACTGATTACACATTGGGGTATGAGTGGTCCGGCGGTTTTAAAACTTTCGGCATGGGGCGCAAGAGAACTGGCAAAAAATAATTATCATTTTTTAATTTCAGTAAACTGGATACCCGATTACAATGAAAACAGTTTGCGAGATAAAATACAAAAGATACGGTTTGAGCTGGCAGCACAAAAAATTGTAAACAGAAATCCTTTTGCTTTACCAAACCGTTTGTGGGAGTATCTTTTAATACAAAGCGGCATACCGGTTGATTTGCGCTGGGCCGATCTTCCCGCCAAGGAACAAAACAAACTTATTAAAAATTTATGTGCTCAGGAACATGCAGTAAAAGGTAAAACAACTTTTAAGGAAGAGTTTGTTACCGCTGGTGGTATTGAGTTAAGCGAAATTGATTTTAATACCATGCAAAGTAAAAAACACGCCGGTTTATTTTTTGCCGGCGAAATTATAAATGTAGATGGTGTTACGGGTGGATTTAATTTTCAAAATGCCTGGACAACCGGATGGATTGCAGCGAATGCGATTGGTTTATTGGGTTTAAACCGTTTGAAGGTTTAAAGTCGTTTAACGGTTCGTTAAACCTTTAAACACTGAAATCCTGAAACGTTTTAAACGTGTTTTTTCAGTTACTTTTGCCCATACTAGGCCATGAAAAAAATAGACCGATACATACTGCTGAAATATCTTACCACGTTTTTCTTTTGTTTGATATTATTTACGGCTATTGTTGTGGTAGTTGATGTAAGCGAAAAAACAGACGATTTTGTAAGATCCAAACTTCCCATTTCACGTATCATTACCGATTATTACTTTGGTTTTATACCTCGTATTGATGCGATGCTTTTTCCGCTGTTTGTGTTTATTTCAGTTATTTTTTTTACAAGCAAAATGGCCGGCCGCTCAGAAATTATCGCCATACTCAGCAGCGGCGTAAGCTTTAAAAGGTTTTTATTACCTTATATAGTGGGGGGATTTTTTTTAACCGCCATTTTATGGATGGGCTATCAATATATAGTACCAAAAGCAAACTTGAAATGGGCCAATTTTGAAGCAAAATATATTGATGGCCCTAAGGCTCCCGAGGGTAATACAACCAATTATAAAAGAAACCTGTATTTTAAACTTGATTCATTTACTTATGTAGGCATAAGGGGTTATGATACCGTTCTGAAATCGGGTAATGGTTTTTTTGAACAGCGGTTTCAAAAAAACAAACTGCTTTATAACCTGCGTGCCGAGCAGTTTAACTGGGACAGCACACACAGGAAATGGAAAATGCTGAATGCTGTAGAACGCAGGCTTGATAGTATTTCGGAAAAAGTTACCAGAACGCCTGAATTACTGATGAGCTATAATTTTAAACCCCGGGATTTGCGCAAAGATGAATTTTTAAAAGATCAGTTGCCCACACCGGAGTTAAATGAATTTATAAAACTGGAAAGATTGCGTGGTTCCGAATCGCTTAACATGCTGTTGGTTGAGCGCTACAACCGGGATGCTATACCAGCTTCGGTACTGATACTTACCATCATTGGTGCTGTGCTTGCATCCCGTAAAATACGTGGTGGCAGTGGCCTTCATCTTGCAATAGGAGTTGTCATTAGTGTACTTTATATTTTATTCAGCAGGTTTTCGCTGGTATTTGCAACCAAGGGAAATTTCACTCCTTTTCTTGCTGCCTGGACACCCAATGTAATCTTTGGAATACTGGCTTTTTATCTTTACAAAAAAGCACCTAAATAAAACCTTGGGCATTGCAGGTGTTTAATTAAACTTTATAGTAAAAGTTTTGTTTTACACACACCAGCATCGTAATTTTAAGCTTCATTAATAACGAATTGCTTTATTGTTTTGTAAACAGGGTTCTGCTCATACAACAGTCTCTTTTTACAAACTAAAACACTTAAATAGTATTAAATAATTTTTATGGGCATTATTAAAGACAGGTTTAAAGAGCAGGCAGATATTGTTACTGCCGATATTAAAAACCTGATAAAAGAACATGGCGAAAAAGTAATTGGAGAAGTAACTTTAAGCCAGGTTTACCAGGGCATGCGTGGCATTACTGCACTTGTAACCGAAACCTCTTTGCTGGATGCGCAGGATGGTATTCGGTTTCGTGGATACTCCATTCCGGAGTTAAGAGAAAAACTGCCCAAAGCGCAGGATGGTACCGAGCCTTTACCCGAAGGATTATTTTATCTGATGCTGGTAGGATCTTTACCCACCGAAGAAGATGCAAACCACATCAGCAGTGTTTGGCAACGCCGAAGCCATGTACCAAACCACGTATTTGATACCATAGAAGCTTTACCGGTAAGCACACACCCTATGACACAGTTTGTGGTTGCCATTATGAGCCTTCAAACAGAAAGCCAGTTTGCTAAGCGGTATGCAAAAGGCATGAGCAAAAAAGATTACTGGGATGCAGTGTTTGATGATACTATGGATCTGATAGCACGCCTGCCAAGAATTGCAGCATACATTTATCGCCGTAAATATAAAAACGGTGAGCATATTCAACCAAATGGTTTATTAGATTGGGCCGGAAATTTTGCCCACATGATGGGTTACGAAGATGAAGGATTTCATGAACTGATGCGCTTGTACATGACGATACATGCAGATCACGAAGGTGGTAATGTGTCTGCACATACAACACACCTGGTTGGCTCTGCATTAAGCGATCCTTACCTGTGTTTTGCCGCAGGCATGAACGGCCTGGCAGGCCCGTTACACGGATTGGCTAACCAGGAAGTTATAAAATGGATTTATGAATTAAGAGAGGAAATAGGAGCTGACATTCCCACAAAAGAACAGATTGAAGAGTACGTTAAAAAAACATTGAGCGAAGGTAAAGTGGTGCCAGGTTATGGCCATGCTGTGTTACGCCAAACAGACCCACGCTTTACAGCACAAATGGAATTTGGTAAAAAACACATGCCTGATGACCCACTCGTACAAACCGTGTGGAATATTTACGAAGCGGTACCACCGGTACTAGGTTCAATAGCAAAAATAAAAAATCCATGGCCAAATGTAGATGCACATAGTGGTGCATTACTGGTGCATTATGGTATGGTGGAATATGAATTTTATACTGTTTTGTTTGGTGTATCCAGATCGTTAGGTGTGTTGGCTAGCCTTTGCTGGGACAGGGCCCTGAGCTTTCCGCTGGAAAGACCTAAATCTGTAACTACCCCATTAGTAAAAGCCTGGCTGGATGGCAAAGACAATATTTGGGGGGATTAAATATTTACCTGATATTTGTATTGAAACCGGAATTACGTTCCGGTTTTTTAATTAATCTCAACAAAAATTTAAAATGAAGAAGATATTTTTTGTATCAATTGTTTCTCTATTATCCGCAAATTGTTTTGCACAGGGCAGTAAAGCTGCACCAAGCACTTCGGGCAATCAACACCTTAAAGTATTTAAGCAATCTGCCGCCAGTGGTGATTTAGCAACCGGTATAGCAGCTTTGAGCTACTATGTTGCTGAACAGGGAGCTAATACGGTTTATGAAGATACTTTGGCAATGCTTTACCTGCAGCAAAACTCGTATGTACAATGTTATTATTGGGCCGATAAAAGATTGAAAGCAAAGCCTGAAGATTTGACCCTTATGGAGATGAAAGGCATTTGTTTAGATAAATTAAATCAGCCAAAAGAAGCAATTGGCATTTACGAAAAATTATATGCTAAAACAAAAAGCCCATACCACGCCTACACTTTAATGGAACTGCAATACGGTATTAAACGTTTGGCAGAATGTTTAGCAACATCAGGCAGTACAGAAAAACTTGAATTTAAGCCAGATTTTACCATGACTTATAATGCCGGCGAACAGATGGGCCGCACTTATTTAAAAGCAGGTATTTATAACATCACAGGTTTGGCTTTGTACGATCTTGATAAAAAAGCAGAGTCAAAATTATATTTTGAAAAAGCGCTGGCCCTCGATAGTAATTTTGTGTTGGCAAAACAAAATCTTGCAGCCATAAAATCTATAGAAGCTGGAGGCAATAAAGTAAATCCGGGAGGTAATGGTAATCCTCCATCGCCTGCTAATAAACAGGAATAAAATTTCATTTTGAAGGCGGCTAAGATGCTACTATATTTGCAATCCTTTAGAGGGGCTAGCTCTCCCGATAGCTATCGGGAGGCCAGAGCGTTCCGAAATGCTTCGGGAAGTTCGTTGTTAAAAGTTATTAAATAAAAAAATGGGGGGTTAGCTCAGTTGGCTAGAGCGCTTGCATGGCATGCAAGAGGTCGTCGGTTCGACCCCGATACTCTCCACTAAAGCGGCCACATCGGTTTTACAACCATTGTCGCCGCTTTTTTTTTCCTAAAAATACTTGGCAGTTGGGAGATATATGGGAATACAGTAGTTACTCTTTTGGTTTCGCACTCTTATTTTATACGATTGTAGAACATTCATTCAGGAAAGAGTAAAAATTGCAGCCGTTGTTTATAAAAAAAAGTAATGTAGTTATTAAGTACATCCTGTTTTCCCAACTCCGTAGCCATTGCGTTGCACTCTGCAAGTTTGGCGAAAGCGATCATAATTTGGAAAAGATTGACAAAGCTGTGTAAAATCCATAATTCTATAAACTATTCCCATAATTATGTAACTGCCTATGCAGTTTTTGATATTATCTTTAAGCCTGAAATGTCTATTTTTTGCCGAAATAGGCTTAATTTCACATTAGAAAAGATGAAACGAAGCATATCCATACAATTAAAAGCAGCGCTACTACTTATAGTATTCGGACTGAATACTGTTGTAGGTTTTGCCTGCGCCGTGGGTATTGATATGGGTTTTAATAATACCCATCACGATGAAGAAGCTACAGAAGTTCATCAACATGCAGACGGTATTAAACATGACCATCATAACCAGACTTCAAAGCACAAGCATGAAGAGAAGAAATCTGAAAAGAAAGAAAAAAAAGGCTGTTGTAATGATGAAGTTCAAAAATTGCAGAGTTTAGATAAGGCACTTAACCAAAATATAAAAACATCTGTTAATTTACCGACGTTTGTTGTTATTGCCAGTACTTTTTTAGGAATAGGTATTTCTACTTCAACAGAGACTTACCCACCAAAAAATATAATCAGATATTTTTACCCTCCCCCTGCCGATATACGTATAGCAATCCAGAGTTTCCAGATTTGATTATTGTAACTGTGTTTGATGGCAACAGCCCATCAAACTAATACCGTTTTGCCAACAGGCAAACTGTTTTATTTCAGTTATTATAATCAAATTTTTATGTTCAAACGTATTGTAATAGTCTTTACCGGGTTACTTATTATAGCAAACGCTTATAGTCAAAAAATTATTTCCGAATCGGATGCTGTAAGTATGGCTTTAAAAAACAGTAAGAATATTTCCGCTGCTGGCTTAACTGTTTTACAACAAAAACAATTGCTAAAGAGCAGCATTAACCTGCCCAATCCCGAAGTATTTATCGAGAGCCCAACAGGAAATTTTTATACCGGAAGCGTAACGCAGTCTTTTGAGTTTCCTGCCGTTTACAGTAAGCAATACCAATTGCAAAAGCAACGGATTGTGCTGGCACAAAAAGAAAAGGGCCTTACAGAAAATGAAGTGAAATTCCAGGTAAAACAATTGTATCTGCTGCTGCAATATGCATCAGCATCACAGCAACAATTATATATACAGGATACCGTGTTTGAACGTATCAGCAAAGCTGCCGGCCGCCAGTTTGATGCCGGGCAAATTGATTACCTGCAAAAAGTATTTGCAGAAAGCCAGTATGGCGAAATACACAATCAATATTTACAGGCACAACTAACCATTAATAATTTTCAAAATCAGTTGCAATATCTCACCGGCTTAACCGATGTATTTATTGCAGCGCCTCTTAATAAAAACCCCTTAAGTGATTTTGATATTACCAACGACAGCAACGTATTTGTTGCCAACCCTTCAATACAAATCCTTTCGCAGGCAACTGTAATTGCACAAAAAAATATTGCCCTGCAAAAAGCGAAAGCAATGCCCGGTTTGGCAGTTGGTTACTTTAACCAGGGCGAAAGAAATACCCCTATTGGCAACCGGTTCCGTGTTGGGCTTACGGTGCCTTTATGGTTTGGTCAATATAAAAGTAATATTAATGCAGCCAAAACGGAATGGGAAATAAATAAGCAAAAAACAAATGGTTTACAGCAACAACTTGCTGTTCAATTATTACAGTCAAAAAATGAAGTATTAATCTACACACAGTCTTTGCAATATTATAAAAACAGTGGTATCCCAAAAGCTAATGAAATCATCAATACAGCAAAACGTTTTTTTGAGAATGGGGAGAATGATTATATCAATTATTTACGGAACATCAACGACGCTTATTCTATACAACTCAAATACCTGGAAGCTATCAGGAACTATGGCCAGGCTTTACTATCAATAAATTATTTAACAGGAAAACTATGATAAAGAAAATTCTCATTTTATTGCTACTTATTCCTTCGTTGGTTTTTGCACATGGTGGTGAAGATCACGGAGATGCAAAAAAAGAAGGGGCAAAACCTGCAACATACTTCAGCAGCGAAGCGGTGTCGGATTTGTATGAATTGCTGGTGAAATACCAGCCCTTGCTACCCGGCAAGCCGTCTGTATTCAAGTTGTTTGTAAGTGACTTTAACAGCAATGCTCCGGTTGATAGCATTGCCACATTGCAAATTACCGTTGCAAATTACCCCAATATTAAATTAGAAGTTACAAGGGTTGATAATGGTGTGTATGAAGTGAAAGGGATATTTCCTGAAAAGAAATCATACAACCTCACTGTTAATATTAACTCAGTGCTTGGTCCCGATTTGATGTTACTGAATAATATTGCTGTTGGTAAAGAGTTGCCAAAAGCAGATGGAGCAACTGTTCATAACGATACACATTGGTATCAAAACACCTGGTTTTTTGGTATAACCGGATTATTGGCCGGTTTAATACTCATGTTTTTTGTAATGAAAAGAACTAATAGAAAAGTTGCAGCAAGCATTATTATCCTGCTTTGCCTGTTACCTACTGCTACCTATAATACAGCATCGGCGCATGATGGCGAAGATCATGGTGGTGCTGCTAAACCTGGTGGTACTATATCAACCACATTTATGGTTGAGAAAGAAACACAATTTCTTTTTGGTATCCGCACTGAAAAAATTGAAAGCGGCGATTTTAACCAATCAATACAGGTGTTAGGCACCGTTGTTCCATCGCCGCAGGGTAATGCTGTTATACAATCGCCGCAAACAGGTAAACTTATTTCAATTAAAGTAAACCCCGGCCAGATGGTAAATGCAGGCCAGGTGATAGCAGTTGTAGAACAGTCAATTGATGCTGGCACACAATCAACCATTATAGCACAAAACAGCGATTGGAAAGCAAAGCGAAACGAAGTGGAAGCACAATATGAAGCTGCAAAAATTCAATACAACCGTTTAAAGAGTATCGAAGATATTGCTGCCAAAAAAGATATAACAGAAGCTAAGGCAAGATTAGAACAGGCAGAAAAGAACCGGGCTTTATACCAAAATATTCCGTTACAAAAAGTGCAATCGGCCAAATATTTCAACCTTACATCACCTATTAGTGGTGTGGTAGGAAATTATAATTATGCAGTAGGATCATTTATTAATAGCGGCGAAACCCTGCTGGAAGTAACTAACCTTAATAAAGTTTTTGTAGAAGCCCAGGTGTTTGCCAATGATGCAGCGCAATTAAAAGATGTAGAAAAAATAACCACTTCATCAAATATTCAAAATGATACTACATCTTACAGTTTAAAATTAATTTCTGCTGCCCAATCGGTCAACGGTGCCAATCAATCTCAAAAAGTGATTTTTGAAATCATCAACCCAAAATCGCAATTTAAAATTGGTGAAAATATAAATCTGAATATTTTCTCAAACAATGTTTCCAGCCAGGTGGTTGTACCAAACGATGCCATTGCAGAAATAAATGGCAAACCTGCAGTATTTGTAAAAGATAAAGCGGAGCAATACAGCATCAGCTATATTAATAAAGGAACATCCAATGGTAAATACACAGCAATTATAAAAGGTATAGAAGATGGTGAAAGAGTGGTTACCCTGGGAGTTTATCAAATGAAAACAATCTATTTAAATCAATAATCATTTTTATTAATCACAAAAAAAATCAACAATGAAACATGTAAAAATTATTCTTTCAATGGCAGTAGCCCTGTTTTGCTTTACTGCCTTAAATGCCCAAAAAACAAAAGTAAAAACTAATAAAGTGGCTGCAGAAACAGTAGCCTACAAATGCCCTATGAAATGCGAAGGCGATAAAACATACAGCAAAGCAGGCAAATGCCCTAAATGTGGTATGAATTTAAAAGCCGAAGCAAAACCGGCAGCAGCTGTTGCAGTTTATCAACGCCCTATGAAATGCGAAGGAGATAAAACCTATTACAAGCCAGGCAAATGCCCTATGTGTAATATGGATTTTACAAAATTAGAAGCTAATAAAGAAAAAGATAATCATCAGGGACACAATCATAAATAATTAACTCACAATTAAAACTAAAAACATGAAAAAGGGATTTAAAATTTCAATGGCGATAATAGTTATTAGTGCTTCTGCAATTTTTACGGCTTGCAATAACAGCAGCGGAGATGCAAAAACTTCAAATAAGGATAGCGTTAAAACCGATATGGCCCATGAAGGCGGCGACCATATTTATGCCTGCCCCATGCACCCCGAAGTAACAGGCAAGGAAGGTGATAGTTGTCCCAAATGTGGTATGAAGCTGGAACACAATGATAATGCAGGCGGGCCAAGCAATGTAAGTATGCTGTTTACCGCTACCCCAACATCGGCAAAAGCCAACGAGGAAGTTACTTTATCAATGACGCCCAAATTAAAAGACAAGCCAACTGAACAAGTGCCTCTCGATGTTGAGCATACCAAAAAAATTCACCTGATTGTGGTAAGTGAAGATCTTAGCTGGTTCGATCATATCCATCCTGAATTAAATGCAGATGGTTCGTACACGGTGAAAGAAAAATTTCCTGCAGCAGGTAAATACACTTTGTTTGCCGACTATAAACCTAGTGGTGCCAACCATACTGTTGATAATTTAAATGTAACTGTTGCTGGTATAGTACCTGCTGCAAAAACTTATGGTGCAGATAAATTAACTGGTTCTGCCGGTGATGGCTTTTCTGTTTCTCTAACTCCTGAAGGCGGCAAGTTTTTAACCAACATGGCCATGCATATTAATGGTGTAATGATGCTGAATGGTAAAGAAGTAGATGTAAATACTTTGGAAGATTACCTGGGCGCAAAAGCACACATGGTGGTTGTTAGCCTTGCCGATAAAAAATATTTGCATGTACATCCCAGTGTAGAGGGTGGCAAGTTTGATTTACATACCACTTTTGATAAGCCGGGTATTTATCGTGGCTGGATTCAGTTTCAAAGTAAAGGCAAAGTTTATACCAGTGATTTTGTAATGAATGTAGCAGAAGGTACAGCAGCTAATATGAATGATGTGAAGCATGATAAAATGCACGACATGAAAGACATGAAACACTAATTTTTAAGTAAAAAAAGTAAATACATCTTTTAATAATTATTAATCATTTTAAAAACTAAAAATCATGAAAATTTTAATTCCTGCGGCATTAGCCGCTATGTTCTTTTTACAAGCTTGTAATGGGGATAACAAATCAACAACAGATTCAAAAATGGAATCTGACACTACCATGAAAATGACAGAGCACAATGATGCAAAAATGGATGGAAAAGAAACCATGGATATGAATAATGAAATGATGAAATCCATGATGTCTTCAATGGATAAAATGAAAGCCATAAAAATGAATGGTGATTTTGATGCCGAATTTGCATCAATGATGATTGAACATCACCAGGGGGCTATAGATATGGCGAACATTGAACTTAAATCAGGTTCGGATAATACAATGAAAGTTATGGCGCAAAGCATTATTACAGCACAAACTGCAGAAATTGAAAAATTTAAAACAATATTAGCCAGCCATAAAGAAAATATCATCAAAGGCGAACATCCTGAATTAATGGAAGCTATGAGCGGTATGGATGCAATGGTGAAAGAAACTAAAATGACAGGCAATGTGGATAAGGATTTTGCTATGATGATGAAAGTTCATCACAGCGGGGCAATTGAAATGTCTAAAGGAGAACTTGGTGACGGTAAAGTGTATGAATTAAAAAAAATGGCACAACAAATAATTGAAGAGCAGAATAAAGAAATAAAGCAGTTTGATGAGTGGTTAAGTAAAACGAAATAAATATTAAATGCTGTATAGTTCAATATCCGGAGCGATATAAATAACAATCCTACATACAATGCTAAATAAACTAATTCAATTTTCAATACGCAACAGGTTATTTGTTGTAGCATTTGCTGCCCTGATAATGGTATATGGCGTTATTACATTAATCAATTTACCGGTTGATGTGTTGCCAGACTTAAATCGTCCCAGGGTAACTATTTTTTTGGAAGCCAATGGTATGGCTCCTGAAGAAATTGAAGCCCAGGTTAACCTTCCGGTTGAAACCTCTTTGAATGGCGCCCCCGGTGTAGAAGTGGTACGTTCAGTTGCTACGCCGGGTTTGGGAATGGTGTTTGTAGAATTTGACTGGAATACCGATGTGTATAGGGCAAGACAGTTAACCGCAGAGAAACTGCAATCTGTTGAATTGCCGAAGGGTATTACGCCGCAGCTTGGCCCCATCAGCTCCATCATGGGTCAGATAATGATGGTGGCTGTAACGGGTGATTCAACTGCTCCCTCTGAATTAAGAACCATATCAGATTTTACCATCCGCAGAAGATTGATGAGTATAAAAGGCGTAAGCCAGGTAATACCAATTGGTGGCGAAAGATTGCAGTACCAGGTATTGGTATCCTCCGATAAACTACGGCAATTTAATATAAGTATTGATGAAGTAGATAACGCTTTGCAATTAACCAATCAAAATACCACTGGTGGTTTTTTCGATAACAAGGGTTCTGAAGTATTGATACGAAATATAGCAAGGGCAAACACATTAGAGGATTTAGCCAACACAGTTATTGCTAATAAAAATAATGCACCTGTATTATTAAAGCAGGTAGCAGATGTAAAATTTGGTGGCGCAGTAAAACGGGGCGATGGTTCATTAAATGGAAAACCTGCTGTTATTTTAAATATAGAAAAACAACCCGGAGCAAATACAGTAACACTTACAGATGAAATATTAAAGGCTATCACGGAGCTTCAGGCATCCTTACCAAAAGATGTAAAAATTCAAACCAATGTATTCAGGCAAAAAGATTTTATTGTTCACTCCCTTACCAATGTAGAAGATGCATTGAGGGATGGCTTTATTTTAGTGGTGATAATATTGTTTTTATTCCTGCTTAATTTCAGAACAACCATTATCACACTTACTGCCATTCCGTTATCACTTATCATCACTGCCATTGTTTTTAAAATTGCCGGTATTTCTATCAACACATTAACATTGGGTGGTTTGGCAATCGCAATAGGAGAATTAGTGGATGATGCTATTGTGGATGTGGAAAATGTATTCAGGCGGCTAAAAGAAAACTGGGCAAGCCCCAACCCTAAGCCATTAACTAAAGTAATTTATGAGGCCAGCAGCGAAGTAAGAAATTCCATTGTATATGCTACCATCATTGTGGTGCTCGTGTTCCTGCCTTTATTCTATTTACAGGGAATTGAGGGAAAAATATTTGCCCCATTGGGTATTGCATATATTACTTCCATCATTGCTTCATTGGTTGTTTCTTTAACCGTTACTCCGGCACTATGTAGTTATTTGTTAGGTAAAGAAAGAAGTTTGCGTTCCGTAAATCTTATGTTTTGGAAAAAGAGAAAAGTGGTAGAACCAACAGCTCCATCACATGAGGATGAAAGCCCCCTGGTAAAATGGTTAAAAAAACAGGATACCAAATTATTACATCGTGGTTTAAAACATCCTAAACTAATCATTGGCACTGCTATAGCCTTAATAATTACTGCCGCTGCCATCGTTCCGTTTTTTGGTACAGAATTTTTACCGCCATTTAATGAAGGAAGTTTTACCATCAACGTAGTAGCACCTGCGGGAACATCATTAAATGAAAGCAATAAAATAGGTACAGTAGCCGAACAGCAAATTTTAAAAATCCCAGATGTGCTGCTTACATCAAGACGAACAGGCCGGGCAGAATTAGACGAACATGCTGAGCCGCCAAACTACACAGAAATTGATGTAGCCTTAAAGGATAATCATAGAAGCATGAAAGCTGTATTAGCAGATATTCGTAAAAATCTTGAGGTTTTAAAAGGCAGCAATATTAATATCGGGCAACCCATCTCTCACCGGTTAGATCATTTACTTTCTGGCGTTAGGGCACAGGTGGCTATTAAAATATTCGGTAATGATTTGGCAGAACTTCGAACCAATGCCGCAGCCATGAAAGATATTTTAAGTACCGTACCGGGTGTGGTTGATTTACAGATAGAGAAACAGGTATTGGTACCACAGCTCCAAATTAAAATAGACAGGAATGCTTTACAGCGATACGGATTACAAGCCGGTAAAGTAGCAGAGAATTTAGAAGTATTTTATAATGGTAAAGTAAGCAGCCAGGTATTAGATGGACAAAAAACTTTTGATATTCTCCTTCGAACCAACGAGGCAGACAGAAGTAATATTGAAAACATACGCAACACACAAATTGCATTACCCGATGGTTCGCTGATACCACTATCTCAAATAGCAAGTATTGAAATTGAGAATGGTGTTAACTCCGTATCGCATGAAAATACGCAACGGCGAATTGTAGTAAGTGCAAATGTGCAGGGAAGGGATTTGGGAACCACTGTAAAAGAAATGCAGCAAAAAGTAAATGCACAATTAAAATTACCACAAGGATATTACCTGCAGTGGGGCGGACAGTTTGAGAGCCAGCAATCAGCATCTAAATTAATTGGGTTGTTGAGTATTTTTTCGTTGCTGGGAATATTTTTAGTGTTGTATAGTCACTTTAAATCTTCGAGGATTGTTTTTCAAATCATGTTAAATATTCCGCTGGCTTTAATAGGAAGCGTAATTGCTGTAATGTTAACCGGGGGTGTATTTTCTATTGCAACAATGGTAGGTTTTATTACACTTACTGGTATTGCCAGCCGCAACGGTATTATGATGATATCGCATTACATACATTTGGTACAGCATGAAGGAGAAACTTTTGGTGATAAAATGATTATCCGTGGTTCATTGGAAAGATTAGTACCAGTGTTGATGACAGCCCTGGTTGCAGCTTTGGCACTAATACCATTAACCATGGATGCTACTGCTCCCGGTAAAGAAATACTATATCCAGTTGCTACAGTTATTTTGGGAGGACTAATCAGTTCTACTTTATTAGATATGATTGTTACTCCTGTAGTATTTAAAATGTTTGGAGAAAAAGCATTGAAAAAATATTTGGAAGAGCAAAATAAGAAGGAGTTTGAATAACAAAATAAGTATTGACGAATCAGCTTTAAATAAATGGAAGTATTAACAAATAACATCAGCAATAATCTTAAGCGGCAAACAAACTGGTATGTAATCTTTAAAAGAAAATCTTCATAACTGGTGCCAATTGCTTAATAGTTTGGAGCAGCATCTTAAGTTGAGTAGTACTCTTGTGCTGTAATTTTTTCTGCGCATTTCAAAAGAAGAGCAAAAAAATGCGGATTGAAGACTGATTGACCCAGCCACAAAAGTGATGGAAATATGCAATGGAAGATAAAACAGCAGCGGATAAGTGGGATGATTACCTGGAAGGGTGTATTATGCTGATCTACAAATGCAATGAGTATCTATGACATATCAACCTTTCAGACAAATGTTGGCATTGCTGCTTTGCAGTTGCAAAAGTTTTAACCCATAAACCTGAATCACTTCAACTGAGATTTACTTAAATATAAAAGCAAGCATTAAACAACATTCATCTCAAGTAATAAAATTAAAGATCATGAAAATAAGCACGATTAATGTACACGAAATGCTGTCGGTACTAAGCATAGAAGAAGTTGAAAAGCGGATTGGCGAAGTGCCGGGTGTAGAAAGTGTTACAGTAAATTTCGCTGCTGAAAACGCCACCGTGCGCTACGACGAAACCCGTGTGGCGGCCACCGATATCAAGACCGCCGTGCGCCAAAAAAGTTATGAGTTCGATGCGCCGGAGCAACCAGAAGTTAAGCCTGTAGTAGATAAAGCGGAAGCCCCGGCAACTCCACCAGTTGTAAAACCGCACGAAGAAAAAGATAAGACTGACACTGGGAAGCCCACAATTATAGATCATTCCAAAATGGATCACTCAAAGCACGGAAATGCACCAATGGGTATGCCAGGGCATGACCACAATATGATGATAGCCGATTTTAAAAAAAGATTTTATATGGTGTTGATACTAACCATTCCCATCATGCTTTTATCTATGATGATTCAAAAATTCTTAGGAGTAGATTGGCAATTTACAGGTTCGCAATATATTTTGTTTGGTTTATCAAGCATTGTATTCTTCTATGGGGGCTGGCCCTTTTTAAAAGGATTTGTGAATGAAGTAAAAATGAAGAGCCCGGGTATGATGATTTTGATTGGCTTTGCCATTACAGTTGCTTATACATATAGTGTAGCAATAGTTTTTGGATTAACCGGTATGGATTTCTTTTGGGAGCTCTCCACTCTAATTCTGATAATGCTTTTAGGCCATTGGATAGAAATGAAATCTATTGCAGGGGCATCTAAAGAACTGGAATTATTGGTGCAATTAATGCCTGCCGATGCCCACATGGTAATGCCAACTATGGTGCATGATGTAAAAACCGAAACGCTGAAAGAGAAAGATATTATTTTAGTAAAGCCCGGCGAAAAAGTAGCAGCCGACGGAATAATATTAGAGGGAGAAAGTTACCTGAACGAAAGTATGCTTACGGGCGAAAGCAAACCTGTTAAAAAAACGATGGGAGAAAAAGTTATTGCTGGTGCTATTAACGGTAATGGTTCTATAAAAGTAACAGTGTCTCATGCTGCGAAAGACTCTTATTTATCGCAGGTTATAAAACTGGTTGACGATGCACAAAAATCAAAATCTAAAACTCAGTTGCTGGCAGATACTGCTGCAAAATGGTTAACCATTATTGCAATCGTAGCAGGTATTGGTACATTTTTAATTTGGTATTTAACCGGGCAATCTTTGGCCTTTGCCATGGAAAGAATGGTAACAGTAATTGTTATCTGTTGTCCTCATGCCTTGGGATTGGCCGTGCCATTGGTGGTTGCAAAGTCAACGGCCTTATCAGCAAAGAATGGGTTGCTGATAAAGAACAGAACCGCTTTTGAAAACTCCAGGAAAATAACCACGATTGTTTTTGATAAAACAGGAACATTAACGGTTGGAAAATTTGAAGTATCTAAAGTTGTATCGCTGCAAAAAGAGTTTAACGAAAATGAAATCATACGCCTGGCATCTGCATTGGAACAACAGTCTGAACATCCGATTGCAACGGGCATCCTTCAAAAAGTAAAAGATTTATCTATCGCTATTCCTGCAACAGAAAATTTTAATGCTATCACAGGTAAAGGTGTAGAAGCCACAGTAGAAGGAAAAAAAATATTGGTGGTGAGCCCTGGTTATTTAAAAGAAAAAAATATTAACGTGCCTGAAGGCTTTGCTGCCAATGATACAGAAACGGTTGTATTTGTAATAGTGAATGATAAATTAGCTGGCTACATCGCATTATCGGATGAGATAAGGCCAGAATCTGCCGGGGCAATAAAAACCTTAAAAGAAAACAAAATAAAATCAATTCTATTAACCGGCGATAATAATAAAGTTGCAAAAGCTGTAAGCACAACTTTAGGGCTGGATAGTTTTTTTGCAGAAGTATTGCCCGGCCAAAAATTAGAAAAAATTAAAGAGCTGCAAAGCAAAGGTGAGTTTGTTGCGATGACTGGCGATGGTGTAAATGACGCACCTGCATTAGCACAGGCAGATATTGGAATAGCAGTGGGCAGTGGCAGTGATATAGCTGCAGAAACTGCCGGTATTATTTTGGTAAACAGCAACCCAAAAGATATTGTGAGCCTCATTTTATTCGGCAAAGCCACATACCGTAAAATGATACAGAATTTAATTTGGGCTACTGGCTACAATGTAGTGGCATTGCCGCTGGCAGCAGGCGTGTTATATAAGCAGGGAGTTTTGTTAAGCCCTGCAATGGGTGCAGTTTTAATGACGGTGAGTACAATTGTAGTTGCCATTAATGCAAGTCTGTTAAAAGTAAAGAATGGTTCTGGTGAAAAGAATAATGAGTAACAAAAACCGAAAAAAAAAATGAACGATATAAAATCTATAATTTTTTTTGTGCCGGTTGTTGTTTTGATTTTGATAACCGCATTATATTTTTATCTGTTAAATAAAACAACGGACAGGAAAGCCTTTAACAAATTTATTTTTACAATGATTGTTCTTTCTTTCTTAATTATGCATGGGAATTAATTCAAATTCCTTTGTATAAAATTCCTGCTTACGATTTTAAGCATATTGCATTTTGTGCATTAGCTTCCCTAGCAGATGTTTTGATGGTGCTACTCCTTTACTTTGGCCTTGCGTTAATTTTTAAAAATCCTTTTTGGATAAAGCCCTTAAAATTATACCGGGTTGTGATTTTAGTTTTAATTGGTGGAGCTGGTGCTGTTTTATCAGAAATGCGGCATTTGTCATCAGGGAGTTGGGCTTATGATAATTCGATGCCAATTATTCCTTTCGTTAATGTTGGTATATCTCCCGTATTACAATTTATGATATTTCCTTTACTGATTTATTCTTTAAGCTTTTACCGTTTAAAAAATGCAAGAGAAAATAATTAGGATGATATTTTGAAATCAAATAAAAATGATTTGCTTACCATCAACGGCGGTTCATCCAGCATTAAATTTGCTTGGTGTGAATTGGAAGATTCACTTAAGCAATTATTTTATGGAGAGATAGAAAACATCGGTACAAAAAATGCAGTACTAAACTTTATTGATGCAATTAACAACAAAAAAAATATCATAAATATTAATATGGTTAATTATGAAGAATAAGTCAACCATCTCATAGACTGGCTTGAATTACAGGATGGTTTTATTTCGATAAAAGCAGTACGGCACCGGATTCTACACGGAATGCAACATACGAATCCTGAAAAAATTACTTCATAATTATTAGATGAGTTAAAACAAATTTTTCCTTACGACCCCGATCATTTACCCGGTTAAATTAAATTGATAGAAATATTTGCTAAGTGTTATGAGGCTTTAGTACAGGTTGCCTGTTTTGATACTTCATTCATACTACTACGCCACCTGTTGCAAAACTATTATCCATACCAATAAAATATTTTGTAATGGGTATTAAGCGGTATGGATTTCATGGACTGTCTTACGCTTACCTGATGCAGGAACTTGAACGCATTGCCGGCAGCGAAACTTCAACGGGAGAAATAGTATTGGCACACCTTGGTAATGGTGCAAGCCTTGCAGCAGTTAGGGAAGGTAAATGTATTGAAACCAGCATGGGTTTTACTCCGGCATCCGGATTGGTAATGGTTACACGTACCGGCGACCTTGACCCTGGCGTGGCGTGGTATTTAATGTAGGTTCAAAAATTTACAATGCAATAGTTTAATCATTTAATAAATCATGAGTCTGGTTTATTAGGCATCTCAGATACAAGCTCTGATATGAGGGAATTAATTAAAAATAAAAATACAGACAGCCGTGCAGCCGATACTTTTAATTTGTTTTGTTATCAAACCAAAAAATATACTGGTGCTTATGCCGCTGCCCTTGTAGGATTGCATACATTTGTTTTTCAGGCGGTATTGGTAAGCATTCACCTGAAGTATGCAGCCAGATTTGTAAAGGCCTTCAGTTTTTGGGAATTGAATTGGATGAGACAAAAACAGGAATAATGAAGCCATTATTTCTACAGATAAAAGTAAAGTAACTGTTCGTGTAATGCAAACCCACTAGCAATTAATGTTAGCAATATTGGTTTACGAGTGGTAAGTTATCCTATAAAACATTCAATGATGCAAGCACAAAATATCATACCGAAGCAACATATTAAATTTGCACATCGCTTCCTAAAAATTTTCAGGCTTTATACGGTTGAGATTTTTAATTTTATATTTAATTTTTAAAAGACAGCAACATGCAATCACAAGCATCCAACATAAAAGTAGCAGTGGATGCTATTGTATTTGGATACGCTAAAAACGACGGAGTATCGGTTTTGCTTATTAAAAGAAAGTATCCGCCTTTTAAAGATAGCTGGGCAATACCCGGTGGATTTGTGTTGGAATCCGAAAGCCTGGAAGAAGCAGTTACCAGGGAATTACTGGAAGAAACCGGCATTAAAGTAAATTACCTGGAGCAGTTGTATAGTTTTGGAGAACCCGGGCGTGATCCCCGCCAGCGCATAATTTCCATTGCTTATTTTGCATTGGTAAAAAGCACTTTGTTTCAACAGTTAAAAGCTAGTACCGATGCTGAAGATGCACAATGGTTTAGTATAAATAAATTACCACCGCTAGCTTTTGATCACAAAAAAATATTACAGGTTGCTGTTGAAAGGGTAAGGGCAAAAGTGCGTTACCAGCCGATAGGTTTTGAGTTGCTTGATAAAAAATTCCCATTTGCAGATATGGAAAAATTATATACGGCATTGCTGGATCGCAGCATTGACCGTAGAAACTTTACAAAAAAAATATTATCGCTCGGTTTGCTGGAAGATACCGGCGAACTGGCTTCTACGCCCGGTGCAGGAAGGCCCAGTAAAATATACCAGTTCAACAAAAAACGTTATCAGCAGTTGCTGAAAGAAGGTATGCATTTTGAAATATAAATGATATGTATCTTCTTTTCCTACTAAATTAATACCTTTTATTTTTTCCACTTCAATTTAAAAAATAATTTGCGTAAAATTAACGCAAATTAAAAAATCGCCCTATATTTGCAGTATCAAAAATAAATTTCACAATGAAAACAATCAATTTAAATACCGGCGAAGGCGTTAAGATCACCATCTTTCCCGATCACCAGCCACATATCAATATAACCAATATTGCAGAAGGCGACGAAGTGAAAGTGATTTGCTCTATAACCGATACCAGCAAACTACTGCAACTGCTGGAAACAGCCAACGCCCTGGATAATTTATTTGCAAAAAAGAAAGTGCTCGTCATCCCTTACCTTATGGCTGCCCGATACGACAGACTGATGCAAACCGGCGACAGTATTGATTTAAAGGTAGTGGCCGACCTGATGAATACCTGCGGTTTTGAAAAAGTGTATCTGTATGATGTACACTCGGATGTGGCACTTTTGCTGATAAAAAATGCAATTGGTATCACCAATGAAAATCTGGTACGGTGTTATGATATGCCCGATGCGGTACTGATTTGTCCGGACGCAGGTGCCAGCAAAAAAGTAGGTAAATATTTTGGTTGGAACCCTAACATAAAAGATATTGTTTATTGCAGTAAAAACCGCGACCTGGCAACCGGTAACCTTACTTTGGAAATACTGGAGCCGGAAGCATGTAAAGGCCGAAACTGTGTAATTATTGATGATATCTGCGATGGTGGTGGCACTTTTTTAGCCATTGCGCAAAAAATACAACCGGCACATTTAACACTTATTGTTACGCATGGTATTTTTTCAAAGGGGTTTGATGTGCTGCATAAATATTTTCAGCAGATTGTTGTATCAAACAGTCTTTACAAAAAATATGATTCACCTATTGTAAAAATCTTAAATCATTTTCAATAATATTCCTGCTACCAAAACCAATAAATCAACATCATGAAAACAAATCCATTTTTACTAACCGATTATTATAAAGTAGGTCATGTTTTTCAATACCCCGATAAAACAGAACTGGTGTACAGCAACCTAACGCCACGCAGCAGCCGCCTGAAAGATATTGATGAAATGGTATTTTTTGGTATGCAGTATTTTATCAAAGAATATTTGATCGGTTATTTCAACGACAACTTTTTCCATCAGCCTAAAGAAAAAGTAATGGCTGATTATAAACGCAGAATAACAACATCGCTGGGTGCTGGTTTACCTACTTATAGCCATCTGGAACGATTGCATGATTTAGGTTATTTGCCTGTAGAGATAAAAGCATTACCCGAAGGAAGTAAAGTGCCCATGAAAGTGCCTTGCATTACGATTGTAAATACATTGCCTGAATTTTACTGGCTCACTAATTTTTTGGAAACTTTATTGAGTGCCATCATCTGGCAACCCTGCACCAGCGCAACTATTGCGCATGCATATCGTAAACTGCTGAATGGCTACGCTGCCGAAACAGGTATGGCAGAGGAATTTGTGCAATGGCAGGGCCACGATTTTTCTTTTAGAGGAATGAGCTCGCTGGAAACGGCTGTATTAAGCGGCATGGGGCACCTTTTAAGTTTTACGGGTACAGATACGATACCTGCCATTGATGCGCTTGAAAATTATTACAATGCCGATGCTGATAAAGAATTGATTGGTGGCAGCGTTGCAGCAACCGAGCACAGTGTTATGTGCAGCGGCAGTAAAGATGGAGAACTGGAAACATTTAAAAGGCTGATAACAGAAGTTTATCCTGCCGGCATTGTTAGTATTGTAAGCGATACCTGGGATTTATGGAAAGTTTGTACTGAATATTTGCCTGCATTAAAATCAGAAATTTTGCAGCGTGATGGTAAAGTGGTAATACGCCCTGATAGTGGCGATCCGGTAAAAATTATTTGTGGCGATGCCGATGGAAAAACGGATCAAGAGAGAAAAGGTGTTGTTGAATTATTGTGGGATGTTTTTGGTGGCAGCGTAACTGCACAGGGCTACAAATTACTGGATGCACATATTGGCGCTATTTACGGCGATAGTATTAACCTCCAAAGGGCTGCACAAATTTGTGATGGGCTAAAGGCAAAAGGTTTTGCAACCCAGGTGGTTTTTGGTATTGGCAGTTATACCTATCAATACAATACCCGTGATACTTTTGGCACCGCCATGAAAGCCACGTATGTAGTTGTGGATGGCGAAGGCCGTGAGATATTTAAAAATCCGGTAACTGATGATGGCACAAAAAAATCGGCCACCGGATTACTAAATGTGCAAAAAGAAAATGGCCGTTTTGTATTGTACGATAAAGTAAGCTGGACGGAGGAAGCACAAAGCGAATTAAAAACGGTTTTTAAAAACGGAAAAATAACAAAGGAATTTACATTGGCAGAGATAAGGGAAACTTTGGCGTTTAAATAAATAACATGCAACAACAACTTAAACATATCAGCAAACTCATGAGCCTGGTATTGCGCCATAAACCTGAAACTATTGGTTTGCAGTTGGATGAAAATGGCTGGGCCAATGTGCAGGAACTGATTGAGAAAATAAATGCAAGCGGAACCACTGTGGATGCAGTAACCATAAATATGGTGGTTGATACAAACGATAAAAAACGTTTTGCTTTTAATGAAGATAAAACTAAAATTCGTGCAAGCCAGGGTCATAGCATAGAAGTGAAACTGAATTTAAAAACAGTACTGCCGCCAGATATTTTATATCATGGTACAACCGACAGGTTTTTAGAAAGTATTCTTAAAACAGGTTTAACAAAACAACAAAGGCAGCATGTGCATTTGAGTGAATTATTAGCTACAGCAAAAACAGTTGGAAGCAGGCATGGTAAACCGGTTGTTTTAACCATCAATGCAAAAGCAATGGCTGCGGCGGGGTTTTTATTTTATTTATCAGAGAATAATGTTTGGCTTGTTGATTCGGTGCCGGTTGAATATATTACAGTTTAAACGCTGTCTGCATTTTTAAAACCTCATGGCGGTTAATTAAATAAAAAACATGAAACGTACTTTAGTTATTGGCGATATACATGGCGGCTTAAAAGCCATTCACCAGGTATTTGAAAAAGCAAATGTTACTAAAGAAGATAAGCTGATTTTTTTAGGAGATTATGTTGATGGATGGAGTGAATCTGCAGGTGTTTTAGATTTTATGATGCAACTGGCAAATACCAACGACTGTATTTTTATAAAAGGCAATCATGATATGTGGTGCGAAGGCTGGTTGCGTACCGGCGAGGCAGATAAAACATGGTTGCAACATGGCGGTGTGCCAACAGTAAAAAGTTATGCAGATGCTGATGCCGTAAAAAAAATGGAACATCTTATTTTTTTGGAACGAATGCCTTATTATTTTATTGATGAAGAAAACCGGTTGTTCATTCACGCAGGGTTTACAAGTATGCATGGGCCGCAAAAAGAATTTTACAATTCAAATTTTAGCTGGGACAGAACCCTTTGGGAAATGGCCCTCACCATGGATAAACGGATAGAAAAAGATTCCCTTTTATACCCCAAACGATTAAAACTTTTTAATGAAATTTATATTGGCCATACACCAACGCTTTATTATGATGTAACCGTACCCATGCAGGGCTGTAATGTTTGGAACCTCGATATCGGAGCCGCTTTTTATGGAAAACTCAGCATCATGGATATTGACAGTAAGCAATTTTGGCAAAGCGAACCGGTGCATACGCTTTATCCCGGCGAGGCCGGCAGAAACAAATAAAAATAAAATCGGCATCTTAATTATAAAAGTTACTGTGCAAATTTGAGCCCTCCTGAAAATTAAGTATTTTCACTTGTACATTGTTGCCTGCTGTTCATTTTAAATAAATATTACCAAGGATGGATCATTCTCCAAACAGAGCATTGCAGCATTTTAAAAACGATGTTGGGATTAATTTTCAATTTTATAACAGTAGTCTCTTTACTTCATTACCCATTCATCGGATAGAAAAAACAGGTATCCTGTTTTATGAATAAACTTTTGCAAGAAGTTTATTCATAAAGCAGTGCCTTTTTCGATTTTGTTTAACTAAAGTTCTATTGATTTTTCTTCCAGAATGCCGTTGTTGTGTACTAGTAAAGTTCCCTGCAGGTATTTTTCATCATGCTGCGATGCATCCAAACCTTCTTCTTCATCTTTTTCGCTAACACGTATTGGGGTAACAAAATTGATGAATTTAAAAATACACCACGACATGGCAAAACTATATACAGCAACAATGCACATAGCTTTTAATTGTGTAAAAAAGAAAGCAGGATTGCCATAGAAAAGACCATTTGGACCGCCGGCAATACCATGCACAGCACTGCTGGCAAAAACACCGGTAAGCAACATACCAACCATACCACCCAAACCATGGCAGGGAAATACATCCAACGTGTCATCTAATTTTGAACGTTGTTTTATACCAACGGCTACATTGGAAACGATGGCCCCAATAACGCCAATGATAATACTTTGTGGAATGCCTACATAACCGGCTCCGGGCGTAATGGCTACCAGGCCTACAACAGCACCAATACAAAAGCCAAGTACAGATGGTTTTTTACCTTTCAGTACATCAAAAAACATCCAGGCTAAACCAGCGGCAGATGCTGCGGTAGAAGTTGTACCAAATGCATTTACAGCTAAAGGGTTTGCACCCAATGCAGAGCCTGCATTAATTCCAAACCATCCAAACCAAAGTAACCCGGTTCCTATTAAAACGTATGGTACGTTTGCCGGTGGAATTTCTTTTTGATCCAGATGAGATTTTCTTCTTTTTAAAACCAAGGCACCCGCTAAAGCAGCGCAACCGGCTGTGATGTGTACAACGGTACCACCTGCAAAATCCCAGGCACCCATTTTAGCCAGAAATCCTTCGGGATGCCAGCTCCAATGTGCAACTGGTGCATACACCAGCAAAGCAAAAAGTACAATAAATAAAACGTACGATGTAAAACGAATGCGTTCTGCAACTGCGCCCACAACCAATCCAGGAGTAATAATGGCAAACATCAATTGGAAAAGAGAGAACAGCGTTAATGGAATGGTTGGTGCCCCAACCCATGGAGCTCCACTTTTTACGCCGTTGTAAAAAGCAAACGTGGTTGGGTTGCCAATAAAGCCGCCGATAGATTCGCCAAACGCAAGGCTGAACCCGCAAACGACCCAAAGAACACCCACAATGCCTGCGGCAACCACACTTTTAATCATGGTAGAAATAACATTTTTACGGTTTACCATACCGCCGTAAAAAAAGGCCAGTCCTGGTGTCATTAAAAACACCAGTGCAGTTGATACAAGTACCCAGGCAATGTCGGAAGAACTGTATTGAGTTTCCGAAGCTCCGGGTACATAATCAGACGCCGGTTTAACAAACATAGCAATGATAGCAAGCACAACCAGAAGTATGAATGGCAGAATTTGTTTTGCTTTTACTGAACTCATAATTCTGAATCGGGGTTTAACATTAAAAAATAAATTATTTGAAATTTTTATGGAAAAATAATAAAATAAAGTGTATGAGTCATAAAAAATTACAATTATATCGTATCATTTTGAACAAATCTATAATTATTTTTAAGATAAAATCAAATATACATAAAATTAATATAAAAATTTAGCTGCTTATACAGCGAAAACTGGAGGCATTTATCCCCATTCAGGCAAGTGTAACTTCCTAAAATCTTTAATTAAAAAGTGATGATTGTGGATCACCTGGTGTGTATCAGTGATGGGGTTTTTAACCGCGGTTGCTGTAGCGACAAAGCAAAGCGGCCAACTGAGCCAGAGCTTATTTTCTTTTTGGGCCGGGCACAAGTTCTTTGTGGGGCTTCAGTGGCGTCGCACTCTTGTACATTATATCTTTATTGGGCTTTTATCTAAAAGCA
Organism: Chitinophagaceae bacterium; assembly: GCA_031360765.1. Classification (GTDB taxonomy): domain Bacteria; phylum Bacteroidota; class Bacteroidia; order Chitinophagales; family Chitinophagaceae; genus Ferruginibacter. Next base: position 4,568 of record JANMBZ010000090.1, on the reverse strand, counting down.
GATTGAATGTATTCACGTTTTATTCCCACTGGCAAGGTTTCCTCCCTACACCATTAATTAAAACCTACACATTTTTAAATCATTTGCCAGCGTAATATTTTTTAATAATGTTTTATTTTGGTGCTGCTTACTATTGCCCCTGCAAATATTTTTTTGCGGCCAAAAATGCTTCTTTTGTAATTATTCCGTCGAGGTATAAATTTTCCACTCTTTTAAAATCAGCCTGTGCATCTTTTTTTAAAAGCCCTCTGAACTCATCGGGCACCAGCAGCTCACTTGGTATGCCTTTCACATCTTCAATGGAATGGTCAAAAGCAATGCGGAGCTGTAATTCCCTGCCCTCTATATTATCTGCCATCAGTGTGCCAATGATATTAATATAAGCATTGCCCAGTGCAGAAAATGTAAGGTCCTTAATTTCTTCCACCCGTATTTGTTTTCCTGTAACTGAGGCAGGCCTGGTGGGTGTTAAAAAAGTAATATACCTGTACCAGCCATTTTTACCTGTTGCTTCACCAAATTGCAACAGCCTGCCCAAATAAATTTTATAACCACTGGATGTGTACAGGGTATCGTTTTTCAGTGCCGGCTTGTGCATGGCCAGCGCTTGTGCCACGGATATCCGGTATGCTTCGGGCAATATCAATTCATGGTAAGTACCCGGTAATCGGGTGCCAATAGCAAGGTCGAAAGCGAGGGTAAAAATAACCAGCCCTTTTGAGCCATCCCTGTAATTAATGGATGCCTTTACATCAATGTTAGCACTGCCTGTGGGTGAATGGCCATAATGGGATAATTCTTTAACTACAACAGCCATGTTTTCCAATGAGGTTGATTGTGTGCTGATTTTACTGATATACCGAAATCCTATAAAATCGTTTGCTCTTTTGCCTATCTGCAGGGTTTGGCCCGGGTAAATTTTATAACCACTGGATGTATAGAGCGTATCATTTTCAAAACGATGATTTTCTTCATCCTGCGCAACAGAAAAAAGCGGGAAAAATAAGGCCAATATTATTAATTGTTTCATTGGGGTAAATTGTTTGATGAGTTTGGATTCGGTATCGTGGTTTAAAGAAACGAAATTTTATCTGAATTTTTTAAAAATGAGAGATAGCTATAAGAACCAACGCCACTTGGATACAGACGAAAAATGGTTTTTAAAGTATGCATGAGCAATAGAATTTGTACCCACCCATTTGCCTCAGAATGAACATCAGCAGCAAAAAATCATTTTTAATTTATAATCTTTCTAATGCTCAACCCGCCATTCCTGCGGCGTTACGCCATACTCCTGTTTAAATACCCTGGCAAAATAACCGGGGTCATTATAACCACATTCCAGCGCAACTGATGCAACGCTAGTGGCAGAATGCTTCAGCATTTCTTTGGCTTTATTTAAACGGATGATGCGGATGAATTTATTGGGTGAGCAACCCGTTAATGCATCCAGCTTGCGGTGTAATTGAGAGTGGCTCATGAAAACCATTTTACACAATTGCTCCACCGTAAAGCTGGTATCAGCCAAATGGTTTTCTATGGCTTCTCTTACTCTTTTTACAAACTCATCTTCTATTTTATTTTCAGTGATTTGTTCTTCAATATGCAAAACTGTTTCTGGAGCAACATAATTATTCAAACCTGCTTTTTTCAAATAAAACTGCTGCAGGTTTTTTCTGAGCTCCAGTAATTTCTTTATGCGTATCAACAACTCTTCCCGGTTAAAAGGTTTTTCAAGATATGCATCTGCACCTTTTTCCAGGCCTTCCATTTTACTTTCTATATCGGCTTTGGCTGTGAGCATAATGATGGGTATATGACTGGTATGCTCGTCGCTTCGCAATTGCCTGCACAATTCAAATCCATCCACAAAGGGCATCATTACATCGGTGATGATGAGGTCGGGTATTATTTCCGATGCAATTTCAAAACCTTCTCTTCCATCCTGGCCAACTGCAAGCCGGTAATCGGGCAGGCACGATGCGGTGTATGCAACTACATCCGCATTATCTTCTACCAAAAGTATCAGTGGTTTTTTGGTAGCTTGTTTTTCTTCATCAGCATGTAAACTGTTACCAGATGGAGCATTTATTTGTGGTGATTCTGCTTCTTTTAAATCAGGATAAATAATATTTTCCACTGCCGGTATGTTTAGTAAAGGCAGCGTTACTGTAAACTCTGTTCCCCTGTTAGCGCCGGTTGGCGGGCTTTTAACTGTAATTTCTCCCTCCATCAATTTAACCAGTTCTTTGGTAAGTGCCAGTCCAATACCGGTTCCTTCTGTTTTGCGGGTGTGGCTGTTATCCAGTTGATAAAACCTTTCAAAAATATGTTCAAGCTGGCCCTCCGGTATGCCGATACCGGTGTCTTTTACTTTAATGATCAAGGTAGATTTGCCTGCTGGTTGCAACCCGTTATTTTCGCTTACCGTAATGTATATATTCCCTTTTTGCGGAGTAAATTTTAAAGCATTTGATAAAAGATTGGCAACGATCTGTCTAACTTTTTCGGGATCGTACGCTACGTACAAGGCATCCATACCAGCCAAAAAATGCAATTGCTTTTTCTGGCTTTCGGCCAGTGAATGAAATGACTCTACAATGTAACGGAGAAAATTTATCACATCACCATTTACCAATTGCAATTGCATTTTTCCGGTTTCCAGTTTCGACAAATCGAGCATTTCATTTACCAGGTTCAGCAGGCTTTGCCCGTTGCGGATGATCATATCAATACCATTATCCAAATGCTGTGGCGGATCGTTTTTAACCTGCTGCGCCATGCCCAGTATAACAGTAAGCGGCGTTCTGAATTCGTGTGTGATATTTGTATAAAGCTGCGTTTTTACCGAGTCTAGTTCCTTTACTCTTTTAGCTTCAAGCTGCTCAAAATTTAATTGCGATTTTAGTTTTGCCCGGTTTACCGTGAATTTAAAATAAGCCCGGATGACCAAACCGAGTAGCAACGCATAAATCATATAAGCCCACCAACTGCGCCACCAGGGCGGTAATACGGTTATTTGCAGTTCGGCAATTTTATCACTCCAAATGCCCTGGCTATTGCTGCCCTGTACTTTAAAAATATATTTGCCTGCTGGTAAATGTAAATAAGTTGCTGTGCGGCGGGTGGCGCTTTCAACCCATTCCTTATCTACACCAACTAACTGATAGCGGTATTTATTTTGAGCAGAAGCTGTAAGATCAAGCGATGAAAATTCAAGCGTAATAATATCCTGTAAATGTGTAAGTGTAATTTCTTTTGATTGCTCAATGGTGTTTGTAAGCACCCCTGTATTATCTGATGGCGCAATGGATTGGTTATTGATTAGTATATCCGTAATAAAAACATTGGGCATAAATCCCGGCACCAGTATTTCTTTGGGATTAAAAATATTGATCCCTTTCACTCCCCCAAAAGCAAGATTTCCATTGGGCAATTTGGCGTAGGAGCCGGTATTAAACTCATCATCCTGCAAGCCATTTGCTTTGGTAAAATTGTGAAAAATCCAATTTTTGCTGTTGTTGTTTTTTGTTGGGATGAGGCAGAAAATACCCTTATTGGTACTGCCCCAGATATTGCCGTCATCATCCGTTAATATCCCATACACCACATCATCGGGTAAACCATCTTTTATGGTAAGGTGAAAAAAATCGCCGGTAGTTTTATCTAACCTGTTGAGGCCGCCGCCTTTTGTAGCAATCCATAAATATTTATTGGGTGCAGCCGGATCATCTAAAAAACAAGAAACATGATTGTAGTTGAGCGAATTGCGGTTGATGCTGTTATTGTAAAACCATTTTATCTGCGAAGCAGCTGATTTGTTATCATTTAAAATAACTTTTGCGAAGCCTTTTTCTGTACCTATCCAAAAAGTACCCTGCTTATCCTGGAACAGGGTGGTACAAATAATTTTAGAACCATCTTTATTTATAGTAAAGCTATCCGGCTTTTCGGTTGCTGTGTTCAATAGGGTAATAGCTCCGTCCTGTCCCGGAAACCAAAGGTTGGCCTTACTGTCTTCAAGAAAAGGTTGTTTTTTACCAAATATCAGATTGGCATTAATTTGGGGCCATGCCTGTAATGTATTGGATGCCGGGCTGTATTTAAAATATCCTTTTTCGTCACTTTTAAACCAATAATCGCCGGTAGAGGCAATGATAAAATTATCTACCTGGCGTACAGATGGATCTTTTTTAAAAACATCTGTAATCACTCCGTCTTCTTTCAGTTTCATCCAGTTATAATCATAACTCACTAAATAAATACCATTGCCTGCCTTAGGTATAATCAGGCGGATAGTTTTACCACCTGCCTGTGTTTTGAATTTGCTGCTCACTGTATTGTATTTGCGCAGCCCCCATCCTACAGAACCTGACCATAATATTCCTGATTGGTCAATAATAAACGGATAGCATAGCCTGATAGCAGTTTTGGGCAAAGGGTCATTCCAGTTTACGGGTTTACCGGGTTCGTTTTTATATACATCATAAAAATATTCCTCCCGGTGGTGATATTCCCATGGTTTGGTTAACGGTTTAAAAATAATATTGCCAGCAGGCGTTTTTTTG
>JANMBZ010000015.1:0-4123 GCA_031360765.1 Chitinophagaceae bacterium | reverse complement strand
GATACCTGGTTCTCATCCTGGCTTTGGCCCACACAGGTTTTTAAAGGTATTACCGAGCCCGGCAATGCAGAAGTAAAATATTATTATCCCGGTTCAGTTTTAGTAACCGGGCAGGATATTATTTTCTTTTGGGTGGCTCGTATGGTAATGGCAGGTATGGAATATGAAAAGCAAATTCCTTTTAAAGACGTTTATTTTACCGGCATGGTTAGGGATAAGTTGGGTAGAAAGATGAGCAAGAGTTTGGGTAACAGTCCTGATTTGTTAGACCTGATTGATAAATATGGTGCAGATGCAGTTCGGTTCGGCATCATGGTTTCTTCACCGGCAGGTAATGATCTGATGTTTGATGAAAACAGTCTGGAGCAGGGGCGACATTTTAATAACAAAATCTGGAATGCGTTGAAGCTTTTGAAGATGTGGCAAGATCGTCAGTCATCAGACGTGAATCTTGAGAACCCGGCACCAGCATCTCACGACTCACCACTCACCACTCACGACTTTGCATTAAGCTGGTTTGAAAATCGCTTAAACAAAGTAAGATTGGAAGTTGATTCTTTAATGCAGCAATTCCGCCTCAGCGAAGCGTTGAAAACAATTTACTCTTTGATTTGGGATGACTTTTGCAGTTGGTATTTAGAATGGATAAAGCCGGGTTTTGAGCAACCGATTGATGCAGTCGTTTACAATAAAACCATCGGATATTTTGAAGAGTTGATGCAATTGCTGCACCCGTATATGCCATTTGTTACAGAAGAAATTTATCATTTGCTGAAAGAGCAAACCGATGATTTGTGCGTAAAACAATTTGCAGCAATTAAAACTGTTGATGAAGATATTTTAGCACAGGGCGAATTGTTGAAACAGGTTATCACCACTATTCGTGATGGTAGAAATAAAAATCAGCTTAAACCAAAAGAGACAATCAAATTATTTATTGAAACCGATAATTTAGATAACTACAAATCTTTACAAAATATTTTAAGCAAACAGGTTAATGCTGATGAACTTTCATTTACCAGCGAAGCTGTTGCCAATACCATTGTTGTTGCTGTTGAAAAAGATAAATTCTATATCAAGACAGATAAGGTACTGGATTCAGCAACACTAAAAGATGATCTGTTAAAAGATCTTTTACATCAACAAGGCTTCCTAACTTCAGTAGAAAAAAAATTAAGCAACGAAAAATTTGTACAAAACGCCAAACCAGAAGTACTGGCGCTTGAGCAAAAGAAAAAAGCCGATGCAGAGGCAAGGATAAAAACAATTGAAGAAAGCTTGTCAACAATGAGTTAAAATGTAAAAAGCATACTAATTGTTCTGTATTTTCGTTTTTTAATAATATTCATAAGCTATGGCAAATTTTGTAAAGCTGTTATTTACCTTTGTTTGCATCCTGTGCTTTTCAACTGCATTTGCCCAAAAACCAAAGCAGGTTGCTGGTAAACCAGTAAAGTTTCAAAAATTTACGCCGCCAAAACTTACCAGCATGCTGGGCATACGAACCGATAGCACCACCGTGTTTTTAGAAGAAGCCGTACAATTAATTAAACTGCCTTTAAAAGTAACCGACGATAAAAAAAGTGTTTATACCATCTCCTCTTACCAGGCAGTGTATAAAAGAAGAGGCGTTACTGAAGATGAAAAAACCGGCAAGCCTGTACCCGTTACCAATACTGTAATTGAAAATTTCAGAACAACTCCACTCTCTCCCATCTGGATAAAAATATTAACTGAACAATTGCGTGCCGGCGAAGAAATTTACTTTTTTGATATAGTAGTAAAAGATGCTCAAGGCCGCCTCATGTTTGCGCCGGAGCTGAAGATTAAAGTAAAATAATGTTATCTGTACAAAAAGCAACTGTTGCCGATATTCCCCTCATCAGGCAACTTACATTTGCCATCTGGCCACAAACTTATAGCAGCATTATCAGCAAAGAACAAATTGATTTTATGCTGGAGCAGATGTATAATCCTGCAACGCTGCAAAAACAAATAGAAGAAGGCTGCACATTTATCATTGTGCAGGATGATAAAGAACCGGTTGCTTTTGCATCGTACAACGAAACAGAACCTACAACCTGGAAGCTCAATAAAATTTACATCCTCCATTCACAACAAGGCAAAGGCATTGGCAAATTCATCATCAATTATATTGTTGAAGAAATTAAAGCCAACGGCGCAAAAGCGCTGCAGTTGCAGGTTAACAGGCAAAACAAAGCAAAAGATTTTTACGAAAAGCTCGGCTTCAAAATTATTAAAACCGCCGATTTTGATATTGGCAAAGGATACTTTATGAATGATTACGTAATGGAATTGCCTTTGTAGGAACACGCCTTTCCGGCGTGTTCTAAATTCGCCAAAGGCGAATTTAACAGGAGCCTGCATGCGGCAGGTTCAGAACACGCCACAGGCGTGTTCCTACAAACCGCCCAATTTTAGATTGAAGATTTCATCCACAGACACCTCAACGGATCAACGGATTAACCAATTAACGCCCGCCTGAACGAATTCATTCGGGCAGGGATTAACATTTCACCCATGCACCACCTGATGCGTCTCCTTAATCACCCCCATCACAAACACACTCTGCACATTACCCATATTCTCTTGCTGACTTAATTTGTTTACATGAAAATCGTAGTAGGTATTCATATCCTTACAAACAACCTTCAGCATAAAATCAAACTCACCGCTTATGCTGTAGCATTCAATGACTTCATGCAGTTCGTTAACCATTTTAATAAATTTCACACCAGCGGTCTTGCTGTGTTCTTTTAGCGAAACATAACAAATCACCATGAGGTTCAAATCAACTTTGTTCTGGTCAACCAGTGTTACATATTGTTTTATCACACCGCTCTCTTCCATACGCTTAATACGCTCATGTACAGGCGTAGTACTCAGGTGAATCTTTTCTGAAATTTCCTTCACCGTAACCCTTGCATTCTCCTGCAATAGTTTAAGAATAGCCATATCTTTTGCATCAAGCGATACAGCCACAGTTGGTACATTTTCTTTTTGAGTTGCTTTTGCCATAGTAAACTTGCCTTTTATCCTGTAATAAAATTTTAAACAGGCTTATCTCCCAAAGTTAGTAAACTATTCAGAATATTATCCTGTAAAGTGTAGATTTGCATTCTAAACTTTATAAAAATGTCAACAATAACAAAAAATGCCCTCGACTTTAAACTTGCCCACAAGGTTAAAGATATGAGCCTCGCCGAATGGGGCCGTAAAGAAATTATGTTAGCCGAAGCAGAAATGCCCGGCCTAATGAGTATCCGTAAAGAATACGGACCATCACAACCATTGAAAGGTGCAAGAATTGCAGGTTGCCTGCACATGACCATTCAGACTGCGGTTTTAATTGAAACCCTTACTGCTTTAGGTGCAGAAGTTAAATGGAGCTCATGTAATATTTTCAGTACACAAGACCAGGCTGCTGCTGCTATTGCTGCAACCGGCGTTGGTGTTTTTGCCTGGAAAGGACAAACACAGGAAGAATCTGATTGGTGTATTGAGCAAACTTTATTCTTTGGTGGTGCAGACCGTCCTTTAAATATGATACTGGATGATGGTGGTGATTTAACCAACATGGTATTTGATACCTATCCTGAGTTGATCCAGCACGTTAAAGGTTTATCAGAAGAAACCACCACCGGTGTACACCGTTTATACGAGCGTATGGAAAAAGGTACATTGCCTATTCCTGCAATCAACATCAACGATTCTGTTACCAAATCTAAATTTGATAACAAGTATGGTTGTAAAGAAAGTTTGGTTGATGCAATCCGCAGAGCTACTGATGTTATGATGGCTGGTAAAGTTGCTGTTGTTGGAAGTTATGGTGATGTGGGTAAAGGTTCTGCCGCTTCATTAAAAGGTGCAGGTTGCCGCGTTATCATCACCGAAATTGATCCTATCTGTGCTTTACAGGCAGCCATGGACGGTTTTGAAGTGAAGCCAATGATCGAAGCTGTTAAAGAAGCTGATATCATCGTTACTGCATCAGGTTGCCGTGACCTGATCACTGAAAAACATTTTCATTTGATGAAGGATAAAGCAATTGTTTGTAACATTGGCCACTTTGATATTGAAATTGATATGGCCTGGTTGAATG
>JANMBZ010000175.1:0-5112 GCA_031360765.1 Chitinophagaceae bacterium | reverse complement strand
AAAAGTGAGCCGGTTGGTTTTGCTCCCGGCAGTGCTGGCGCTGCAATTCCGCAGGGTATTGCAAAAGCTATTGCTGATACTTTAGCCAGAAGATATGGTTACAACTCCGGCTCGTACGATAAAATAGATTTGCAAAGCCAGAGCAATAAAATATTTTTAAAGTTAGACTGGAACATAAGCCAGGTACATAAAATAAGCATCAGGCATAATTATATAAAAGCATTTGCTGATTATGGAGAAAGGAGTGCCAACGTACTCAACTTTGGCAGCCAGGGTTTTAAACATTACAGCACCACCAACAGTACAGTGATTGAAGTGCGTAGCAATTTTGCAAAAAATTTATCAAACAATTTAATTCTTGGCTACACACAAACAGATGATCATCGGGAAACGAATGGCCTGTTTTTTCCGCACATAGAAATTACATACAATACCGCCAACACCATTTTTGCAGGCACCTATCGGGAAGCTGCAGTATATGGACTTACTTTAAAAACTTTTGAATTTACTGATAACGTTACCTACAACCGCGGCAAACATAATTTTACTTTGGGTGTGCACAACGAATTGTACAGGGTTAATTATCGGTTTCTTACCGCCTTCAATGGGAGATGGGCCTACCGAACTGTTGATGATTTTTACGCAAACAAACCAAGCCGTATAAGAGGTGTGTATAATTTAACCAACAATGATTATGAGTACAACAGATCAATACCTTCTGCAGATTTCAGGGTGATGTTATTAAGTCAGTATGTACAGGATGATATTGAAATCAATAAAAAATTGCAGATAACAATCGGGCTTCGCAGCGATATTACGCAATATCCCGACAGGCCTGAAGCTAACCCTGCAGTAACTGCCACTAAAGAATTTGCCGGCTATCAGAATAAAAATTATGCAAAGGCACAACTGGCGCCCCGCTTTGGTTTTAACTGGGATGTGCTTGGTAATAAAAGTGTAGTAATCCGTGGTGGCACCGGTGTTTTTAATGGCCGTATGCCTTTTGCATGGCTGGCTTACCCTTATTATAACAGTGGTACTACTTATGGTAATATCGACATCAGGCCAACTGGCGTTGTTCCATTAAATCCCGATGTGTCGAAAGTTGCTGCAATGTATCAGCCTGGCATCAGAGAAATAAATTTATTGGATGATAATTTCCGTTTGCCAAAAGTATTGCGGAGCAGTTTAGGATTTGATATAAAAACAAAAAACGACTGGACTTTTACAGTGGATGCAACATACACAAAAACCCTGCAGGATATTTTATACAAAACTGTTAACCTGAAAGACAGCACAGCACAATTGAAAGGGACGGGCGATAACCGCCCCGTTTATCTTGGCAGCGGTAACCAGCAAAAATACAATGCTGCATTTACCAATGTGTTTTTACTTACCAATACACAGGATGGTTACCGGTACAGCATTACAGCATCTGTTTCAAAAAAATATAAAAGCTTCAGGGCATCGGGTGCATATACGTATGGAGTATCAAAAGACAAGGCAAATGGCGTAAGGGTATCGCCGCAGGCAAACTGGGAGTTTAACCAAACCATCAAACCAAACGACCCCCAATTATCTTATTCTAATTTCGATTTAAGGCATCGTATCATTGGTACTTTTACCTATAATAAAAATTGGAAAAGGGCTGCAACATCTGTTACACTCGTATACATTGCACAATCGGGTGCACCATTTACATACACCTATATTGGTGATATAAACAGAGATGGCTCACCTAATAATGATTTAATTTATATACCCAGAAATTTTATCGAAAGTAATTTAGCCGATATAAAAGATGCAGGTGGCAATGTTACCAATTCGGCCGCCAATCAATGGAGCCAGCTGGATGCATACATCAGCAACGATAAATATTTAAGCAAACGCCGTGGGCAATATGCCGAGCGTAACGGTGCAAGAACACCTTGGAACAATCAACTGGATATGAAAATTGCACATACATTATTATTGGGTGGAAAAAATAAAAATCAATCGGTGAGTGTTTCTTTAGATGTATTTAATTTGTCTAACTTAATAAGCAAAAAATGGGGCAGGCAATATTATGTGCCCAATGTTTTAAACAGCAGTTACCAGTTGTTAACTGTTGCCAAAGCAAACACGGCAACAGCACCCGAACTTAATTTTAATAACACCACAACAACACCCTGGCAGTACGATCCGATTTTATCCCGAACGCAGGGGCAAATAAGTGTACGCTATAATTTTTAAAGTATGCTTATATTATTATTACTGGCAGTTTTATTACTCACTTACTCCAACGGGGCAAATGATAATTTTAAAGGAGTGGCCACATTATGGGGCAGTGGTACTTTGCAATACAGGCCGGCATTAATACTGGCAACGCTAACAACTTTTGCGGGCAGTGTATGTTCGTATTTCTTTGCGGCGGAGTTAATAAAAAATTTTTCGGGCAAAGGTTTGGTACCCGATGATATTATAAAATCGGTTGATTTTGTGTTGGCAGTTGCATTGGCTGCAGGTGCTACCCTTTTACTGGCAACCAGGCTTGGCTTTCCTATATCAACAACGCATGGTTTGGTTGGAGCCTTAGTGGGTGCAGGTTTGGTGGCTGTTGGCAGTGCAGTTAATTTTAGTAAGCTTGGCAAAACATTTTTTTTGCCATTGGTTTTAGGGCCGGTAATTGCGGTGTTAATTGCTGCAGTTTTATACGCATTATTTAAAAAAAGCCGCAAAGCCGCCGGCATTAAAGAAGAAAGTTGTGTATGCGTAGGAAAGAACCAATGGGTTCCGGTAGCCGTTGCACAATCTGCAAATTTTGTTGCCTTGCAAACTACCCAGGTAAAAATAGATACCACCGAAAATTGCGTAAATCAATACCAGGGGAAATTTTTGGGCATTCCCTTTCAATCGGTATTAAATGTGTTGCATTATATTACCGCAGGTATTGTAAGTTTTGCAAGAGGATTGAATGATACTCCAAAATTAGTATCGCTGATGTTGATCTGTAATTTCTTTTCGTTACCGGTGAATATATTTATACTGGCTGTGGCAATGGCCATTGGTGGCTTGTTAAATGCAAAACGCATTGCCGAAACCATGAGCAAAAAAATTACCAGGATGAATCACGGACAGGGCTTTACTGCAAACCTGGTTACCGGTTGCCTGGTAATTGCAGCAAGCAAATTTGGTTTACCTGTAAGCACCACGCATGTATCAGTAGGCAGCATTTACGGCATCGGGCTTGTAAATAAAACTGCCAATAATAAAGAAATTTCAAAAATTGCATTGTCCTGGTTCTTAACTTTACCAATTGCGGCAATATTAAGTGCCTTGTTTTATTTTATCATTCAATCAATCAACAATTAATATTTATGAGCACCACTTATTTAGAAACCACCCGAAATGTTTACAAAGAAGCAGCCGAAAAACCAGATGTAGGTTTATGCTGCACTACTACGCCCATTTGGCAATTGCCAGGTTTGGATATGCCGGTAATTATGCAGCAGATGAATTATGGCTGCGGTTCTACGGTTAATCCGAGAGACCTCGTTAACAATCCCCGTATATTATATGTTGGTGTTGGCGGAGGGATGGAACTGTTGCAGTTTGCCTATTTCAGCCGTCAAAAAAACGGAGTTATTGGAGTAGATGTGGTTGATGAGATGCTGGCTGCCAGTGAAAGAAATTTTGATGAAGCAGAAAAATTAAATCCCTGGTTTAAAAAAGAATTTGTTGATTTAAGAAAAGGGGATGCATTGAATTTGCCGGTAGAAGATAATAGCATAGATGTAGCTGCACAAAACTGTCTTTTCAATATTTTTAAGCACGAGGAATTAAAACTTGCTTTGCAGGAAATGTACAGAGTGCTTAAACCACGTGGCCGTTTGGTAATGAGCGACCCAACCTGCGAAACTGAAATGCCCGAGGCATTAAAAGAAGATGAAAGACTGCGGGCTTTATGCCTGAGCGGATCTTTACCGCTAAAAGAATACATAAAAATGATTACCGATATTGGTTTTGGTACTATTGAAATAAGGGCAAAAAGAGCTTACAGAATTCTTGACCCAAAGAATTACGCAACAGATAAACTGATTTATATTGAAAGCGTAGAAGTGTGTGCGATAAAAGACCCTATGCCTGCCGACGGACCTTGTGTGTTTACCGGCAAAACAGCTATTTATTACGGAACCGAAGATTGTTTTGACGACAATAATGGACATGTACTAATGCCAAACCAACCATTGGCAGTATGTGATAAAACAGCAGGCGCATTAGCATCTTTAAATAGAGATGATATTTTTATTTCAGATTCTACCTGGTTTTATGATGGAGGAGGTTGTTGCTGATTTAAAAATATTTTTACAGGCTACCGCCGACGGAGAAAAACCCCGTCGGCGGTAATATTTTCTACTGAATTTCATTTATGAAAAACGCACTGATCATTTTTGTTCGCAACCCGGTTTTAGGCAAAGTAAAAACCAGGCTTGCCGCAACCATTGGCAATAAAAAAACTTTGATGCTGTATAATCAATTATTGCAGCACACACAGGCCATCACTACAAATTTACCGCTTACAAAATTTGTTTATTATGCCGATTATTTAAATGAAGATGATTTATGGAACGGTTTTGAAAAAAGATTACAGCATGGTAACGATTTGGGGGAAAGGATGAAAAATGCATTTGCCGAATTGTTTGATGCAGGATTTAAAAACATCTGCATTATTGGCAGCGATTGTTACGAACTGAGCAGCGATATACTTGCAGATGCATTTGAAAAATTACATATTGTGGATGTTGTTGCCGGACCGGTATCAGACGGTGGTTATTATATTTTAGGGATGAATAAACCCGTACCAAAATTTTTTATTAATAAAGAATGGAGCACTGATACTGTTTTTGCTGATACAATTAAAGATGCTGCTGCACTCAATCTCAGGCTGCATCAATTACCCATGCTGAACGATATTGATACAGAAGCTGATCTTCGAAATTCTGCGCTTGCCTTTTTTGTTTGATTTATAATTATCTTCCAGTTTCAAACAATACCGCTTTTGCTTTACTCTATCGTAAAAATTATTGCCCGGCTTGCCTTACCGCTTTATTGCAGGGATATGGCCATAAACCG
>JANMBZ010000152.1:0-8264 GCA_031360765.1 Chitinophagaceae bacterium | reverse complement strand
CTGACGAGCAAGCAAAATATGTTCTTTAGTTTGTGGCATTGGACCATCAGTTGCAGCAACTACCAATATGGCACCATCCATTTGAGCAGCACCTGTAATCATGTTCTTTACATAATCGGCGTGACCTGGACAATCTACGTGAGCGTAGTGACGAGTATCAGTAGCATACTCTACGTGAGCTGTATTAATTGTAATACCCCTTTCTTTTTCTTCGGGAGCACCATCAATATCATCGTAATTTTTTTTCTCCGCCAAACCTCTTTTTGACAAAACATCGGTTATAGCGGCTGTAAGTGTTGTTTTACCATGATCTACGTGACCGATAGTTCCAACGTTTAAATGGGGTTTATCCCTTTTGAATGATTCTTTTGCCATTGTTTGTATTTTAATATTTGTTTTGAAAAAATGGTTGTCGTTTTAAGTCTGTAAACCATAGACCTGAATTTAATTTTTTGTAGCAATCCGCCTTTCGGCGAGTTGTTAAATCTGAGCCATCAGTGAGAATCGAACTCACGACCTTCCCGATATGATCGGGACGCTTCTACCCCTGAGCTACGACTTCTACTTCTTATTCAAATATCTTTTTTGAGCCATCAGTGAGAATCGAACTCACGACCTTCCCGATATCATCGGGACGCTTCTACCCCAGAGCTACGACTTCTACTTCTTATTCAAATATCTTTTTTGAGCCATCAGTGAGAATCGAACTCACGACCTCTTCCCTACCAAGGAAGCGCTCTACCCCTGAGCTACGACGGCTTGAGAACGATCCCGCTTTGGCGGAACAGAATAATGAGCGGAAGACCAGGCTCGAACTGGCCACCTATAGCTTGGAAGGCTATCGCTCTACCAAATGAGCTACTTCCGCTTGTTGATTTGAAAATGTGCTAATTTGATGGTTAGTCAATTAGACATATTCAATTTTAAAAGAACTTTTCATTTCCAAATTATCAAATCGGTTAATTACCAAATTGACTGTGTGGGCAGAGTAGGGTTCGAACCTACGTACACTTACGTGAACAGATTTACAGTCTGTCGCCTTTAACCACTCGGCCATCTACCCATTTTTTGTTAATTGGTTTATTGTTATTGGTTAATATTTTTTATGCCAATTAACTTTTTAACTCATAAACCATTAACGGTTACCAGAGCCGAAGACTGGAGTCGAACCAGCGACCTGCTGATTACAAATCAGCTGCTCTACCAACTGAGCTACTTCGGCATTTTTAACTCCCTCGCTTATTTCAACCAGCTACCTTCCCCATATTAAATCGGGATACTTTGCCAATTGAGTTACTTCGGAGTAATTACAAAGAACTGATTCTCAAAAAATATGGGCAAAAGTTTATTACCCCTTTTTTTGGGAAGGCAAAGGTAAGAGAAAATGATTAATAGCAAAACTTTGAAATGATTTTTTTTAGGTGTATCTGATAAAATGTGCATAAAGCAACAAAAAAGCCTCCCGATAAATTCGGGAGGCTCGTTTTTAAGGCTGAAATTTTATGCGGCTTGTTTTTCTTTTTGTCTTTTTATTTGGTTAATGATTGACTCCAGTGCTGCATCAAAACTTTCTTCAAACGATTTAGAAGATTGTTTTACAAAAAACTCGTGGCGTGGAATCAGGATTTTAATTTCTGCTACTTTATCCTTTATGGTGTGTACAATATTATCAAGCTTTAAATACACATCAACCTTGGTAATCCTGTCGTGGTACTGTGCTAATTTTTCAACTTTTTTTTCAATGTAAGATACTAACTTAATGTCTGCATCAAAGTGCACTGTCTGAATGTTTACGTTCATAACTTCTGGGTTTTTAATCTGTGAAAAATAATGTGAAAGAATCGGGTAGATTATTATATCATAGGCAAATTTGAGGTGGGTTTTTACTGATTTTAATTCAATAATAAAGTTAATGCTTTAAGCAGATTATTCAAAAAAAGATATCCCTTATCTGTGAATTTTATAACGAATTTGTTGGCGCAATAGTATAAATGCAATTTTATTTGAGTTGCTAGGCCTTTGGATGTGCTTTTTTATGAATGTTCTTTAATTTTTCGATGGTATTATGGGTGTATATCTGCGTGGCAGCCAGGCTGCTGTGGCCGAGCAGTTCTTTAACTGCATTTAAATCGGCTCCATTATTCATGAGGTGCGTTGCAAAACTATGCCGCAGTACGTGCGGACTTTTTTTATCAATAGTAGTTACTGTTGAAAGATATTTATTAACAGCGGTGTAAATATATCGTGGGTATAATTTTTTGCCCGAAATGGTTACCAGCAGCACTTCTTCATCAAAAACCTGCAGCAGTTTTCTTTTATCCGCCAGGTAATCCTGTATCATATTCATCAACCGGTTGCTTACCGGTATTATGCGCTCTTTGTTGCCTTTGCCCAATACTTTAACAGTGCTGTTGTTTTTAGAAATTGCTGTTTCTTTTACACCTGCTAATTCCGCCTGCCGCATACCGGTATTATAAAACAGATGTAAAATCAGTTTATCTGTTTTACCAGCCCAAGTATCCGGAAATTCAACATCAGTCAACAGTGTTGTTATATCTTTTTTATCAACAAATTGAGGTAGCCGTTTATTTACTTTGGGAGATATAATAGCTGTCATTGGGCTTACCGCAATGCTTTGCTGCCTTAACTGGTATTTAAAAAAAGATTTTAGGGTTGATATTTTACGGTTGATACTTTTAGATTCCATACCATGCTGTTTCATATCTGCCAGCCAGGTGCGTATAAAGGTTGGTTTAATTTCTGCCAACGGCGTTTCGCCAAATCCGATAATTAAAAAATCGAAGAATGCAGTTAAATCGTTTTGGTAAGAAATAATGGTATGTCTGGAATACCTTTTTTGAAAATTGAGGTAATCCAGAAACTGTTGTATGGTTTGCGCTACGGTTTGCTGCATAAAAAAACTGATACCCAAAGTTATAGTAACCGGGTATCAGTTTAAAATATTGCTGATTTAATTTATCTTAATCGAACTTACCTGCTGAAACCTGCTCTTTGTAAACAGCTTTTAATACTTCTTTACGACGACGGATAGAAGGCTTAATAAAAGCTTGTCTTTCCCTTAGTTGTAACAGAATTTTGCTTTTCTCAAATTTCTTTTTGTACTTTTTGAGTGCTTTGTCAATGTTTTCGCAGTCTTTTGAATCAATAATTAACATATAATATATACCTCCTTTAGGTGTTTTTAAGGGCGCAAAGATAGCAGAATTATTAAAATAATGAAATTCTTTGCAACAAATTCCGAAATTTGTTAAATGTTTACAGGAATAATAGAAAAAACAGGCGTTATTAAAGAGATTTTACACAATGGTACCAATACTAGTTTTTGGGTAAAATCTGATCTTGCTGCGGAACTGAAAATTGATCAAAGCCTAAGCCACAGTGGTATTTGCCTTACTGTTGAAGAAATTAAAGACGGCATGCATCGTGTTACAGCTATAGAAGAAACGATTTTAAAAACAAATGCGGGTAGTTGGACCGTTGGCAATATTATTAATTTGGAACGCTGTATGCAAATGAACGGCCGCTTAGATGGGCATATCGTGCAAGGCCACGTTGATTGTACGGCTGTATGCACGGAGGTTATTGAAAAAGCCGGCAGTTGGGAATACAGTTTTACTTTTCCGGATAAATTTGCGGCTTTAGTAATTGAAAAAGGATCGGTTTGTGTTAATGGAATAAGTTTAACGGCTTTTAATGTGCAAAACAACCGCTTTACTGTTGCTATAATTCCTTATACCTATAACAACACCAATATTAAAAATGTGGTTTTAAACAGCATGATAAATATAGAATGGGATATGCTGGGCAAGTATATTTTAAGACAAAGTGAATTATTGCTTTTGAGGCAACCTGTACTTTAAATTAATGATGGGCTTTTCGATAAATTTATAACTGATTGTACCAACGAGTAATGTAACAGCAAACATAATTACTGCAGATAAAAAGGGATGAATCAAAATATTTAGTTTACTGATAATTAAAAAACCTGCTGTTAAAATTAACCCGTGAAAACAATATACTCCATAAGCGATCTTACCTACATAAATCAAAAATTTTCTTTTTGAAAGATTAAAAAATGACTGCTCGTTGTACATCTGATCTACAAAAATAATGCACTGGTGTACTATAAAAACAATGCGCATTACTACATCTAAAACATGGCTGTAAGTGCCGGTGAACATGTTATTTATAAAAAAGTAACCCAGAAAAAATACGGGTAAAAACAAATACAGGCTTATTGATTTTAATAAAGACGGGCTGCTGATATACTTAATGAGCCTCGAGTTTTTTTGAATAAGCTTTGCAAAATAAGCCCCACACATCAGATCGAATAAATAGGTAAACGAATGATAGTAAATATTATCAGTTCCAAATGCACTGTAAAAATTAAATGCTAAACTCACTATACAAAAGATGGCTATCACCAGTGTAATTTTTTTGTTCATTGTAAGTAAACAAAACCCCCAGATTATGTAAAACTGTTCTTCTACAGAAATGGTCCACAATTGCCTTAAAAAAAATACATGGCCTTCTAAATAAAAATTTGATACAAAAAAAACATACCAGCCTGCAGGCGGCAGTGTGATGGGTATGTTGTAATGAGAAGCAATTTTGTTTATCGCTATGTAAGAGATTGCTAAAATGATAAAATAGATTGGCCAGATTCTTAAAATACGACGGACCATAAAATTTTTAAAAGAGAAAGTTCCGTTTTGCTCTATTTCAATAAAGGCCAGGTGGGTAATAATAAAAGCAGATAATGCAAAAAACATATCCATACTCAGGTAGATATTCTCATAACAAAAGGCTGCAAACTGCATTAAAAACCCGTTACCAAACTGAGGTTTATAGGAATGGTATAAAAAAACTGAAATTATTCCGATACCTCTTAAAGCATTTAACTGTGGGTAATAATATTTTTGCTGTAATTGATTGGTCATCAGTTTTTAAACTTTTTTGCCGCTCATTGCTTTACTAACCGCCACATCCATTAAACGCTCTGCATAAGGGCGGGAAATATCATTCAGTACTTCAGTTTTGGTTTGAATTAAATTTTTATCATTCATATCCAATGATAGCTGCAACGCTTGCATGGCAAGGGATGTGTCAGTTACTTCTGCCTGTGAAAGATTTTCAAAATTTTTTTGTAGAAATTTTTCTGTGGTTTGCAATAATTGTTCTGCTTCGGTTTTTGCTTCGGTTAATGCACGTATTTCTATATCTTCTTTGGCATGCTTCATAGAATCTAAAAGCATTTTCTCCACTTCTTCATCTGTTAAACCATACTGAGGTTTTACATCAATAGATTGTTCAACACCGCTCCTCAATTCTTTTGCATTTACCAACAATATGCCATCAGCATTTATAAAAAAACTTATTTCAACTTTAGGCATACCGGCAGGCATACCGGGAATGCCGGTTAAATTAAATTCGGCAAGGCGTCGGTTATCTTTAACCATATCCCGTTCGCCCTGGTAAAGGGCAATCTTCATTCCACCTTGCCCATCTTTATAAGTAGTGTATTGCCTGCTTGCTTTTGCCGGAATTTTAGAATTGCGTGGCAGTAATACATCCATCAATCCACCCATGGTTTCCAAACCGAGCGATAATGGTGTAATATCAAGCAGTAACATATCGGTTGTGTTACCAGCCAATATATCGGCCTGTATGGCTGCACCTAAAGCAACCACTTCATCAGGATCAACACTATCATTTAATTTCTTTTCAAAAAAAGCACTTACCATTTCTTTTACCAAAGGCACCCTGGTACTTCCGCCAACCATTACAATTTCATCCACTTCATTCTTTTTTAACCCTGCATCTTTTAAGGCATTTTTGCATGCGTTAATTGTTTTTTCTATAATGGGTTTTATTATCTCATTAAATTTTTCTCTGCTGATAATTATTTTTTTTCCATCATAAAGAGTTTCAAAATTTTCATTGGCAGATAAATATTTTTTTGCTTCTTCGGCCTTTAAACGCAGCACCTGGCGGTGCTTATCTGTATTGCCTTCAAAATTATTTTGCTGTAACCAATGATCAACAATGGCTGCATCCAGATCATCGCCACCCAAATACGTATCTCCGTTGGTTGACAGCACTTCAAATACTCCTCCGGTAATTTGCAGAATAGAAATATCAAAAGTTCCTCCACCCAAATCATATACCGCAATTGTTTTTGCCTGTTCTCCTTCTTTGGAAGCGTTAGAGGTGCCAAAACCATACGCTAAACTTGCTGCAGTTGGCTCATTAATTATCCTTAGTACATCAAGCCCGGCCAGTTTACCTGCATCTCGTGTTGCCTGGCGTTGGGCATCATCAAAATATGCCGGCACGGTTATCACAGCTTTGGTTACCGGCGTTTTTAAAATATGCTCAGCCTGTTTTTTTAATTCTTTTAAAATTAAAGACGACAGATCAACAGGAGAATAAAAAATATCACCCACCTGTACTTTTACCAGTTTATTTTCATCATTAATTATTTTATATGCCAGCCCGTTTGTGTGGCCTTTTACATCCTGGTATGTTTTGCCGATTAATCTTTTTGCAGAGAAAATGGTATTGGCAGGGTCTGTAACCAGATACTGCTTTGCATCTTCACCTACTGTTATATTTGCACCTGCTCCAAAATGAATCACGGATGGCACCATTGAGTTGCTGTTGTGCTCTTTTAATGCAACCGGTTTTTTACTTTCGGGATGTATTATTGCAATTAAACTATTAGTTGTACCCAGATCTATACCTACAATAATTTCTTGCTGCTGCAAACTGCCTGTTGCTATATTGATAGCTATTTTAGCCATGTAATTATATATTTAAAGCACAAAGGTAATAAATAAAAAAGGCTGCCCTTTACGGACAGCCCCTTGTATAGTTTTAAATAACCAGATTTATCGGATGATAACCATTTTGCCGTACCCCTTGGTAAAGAATTTATCGGTATTATCGCCTTCTGCTTTATACTTATCAAGCGATTTGCCATTTAGGTTTGTTAGCACCCGGTACAAATAAACACCATTGGCAAGTTTATCGCCATAGGTATCAGTTCCATCCCACTTATACTCGGTAATGTTTCTGCCAACATGTATTGGCCCAAGTTCATCTTTAGTAATTTCTCTTACAATTTTACCAGTAATGGTTAAAACCTGTATGCGAATATTTTGCGGCACCTGGCTACCGGTAACTGTAAATACAAAGGCAGTAGATGTAGTAAACGGATTTGGATAATTTAGCAGGTTTGATATCATTGCTTTTGTTATCACTGTAAATGTAACATGGTATTCTATTGCACCAGCAGTATTACCTACAACATCCTTTCCGGATACAATGAGTTCATACTCTCCTTCTTCGGGGAAAGATGGAAGAAAATCGATAGTTGCCGTGTTGGTACCCCCTGATAAATTAGCCGGTGTAAAACGCATGCTATCACCAAAATTATAATTGTGCAAAGATCCATCTGGGAAACGTACCTGTACCTTTATATATGCAGTATCACTTAATGCAAGAAACCTGCTTTCATCTTTAAGATTAACCAGAATATGCGGTTTGGCCGATACGATATCTTTGTTAAGGATGTGCACCCCATCAAATGTTACATCAAGAAGGGGATTAAAATTATCTGCTTTTACAAACAGGTTTTTATACAATATATTGTTGAAATGATATTGCTCCGGTTGTGCATTGGCAGGATTTATTTCTACAAAAACAGTATTTAATCCCGGATAGTTTCTGGTGTCTATTTTATAAATAATTACCATAGTATCTCCCGAAACCAACACTTTTCCTTTTGGCAAAATAATATTGTGTGGTACATTGCTTCTGTCGGTAATAATAAAATTAACTTTCAAACTATCGGCAAAAGAAGTTTGACTTATATTTTTAAAAGCCAGTTTAAAGTCAACAATTTCTCCCTGCTCTGCAGTATCCTTCATTACAAAAAGTAAATTAGGTGCAACAGCTCCTTCGGGTATATATGTACCGTTTACTCTCCAATATCTTAATTGGTTTGGTGTTGCATTTACAGAATCTGTGTTCAGCATTTTAAGCCTGATGTATGGATATGTCTGGGCATTTATCCAGCTTAATGAGGTATCGGTTGCGGGGCGTACCGTTGCTAAAACAGTTGAAACCCCATTTATATCCACACCTAAAACCTGCACTGCTACAGAGTCTTTAGAAGGTGTTTCCATAGCTGTGCCACGCCAGTGAAGGTCTTTCCATTGCAAAGCCGGGCCAAATTTATC
>JANMBZ010000140.1:0-2634 GCA_031360765.1 Chitinophagaceae bacterium | reverse complement strand
AAATTAAAAGCTCAATCGCAAAGTACACCACTGCATGTACCGGAAGGTGTGCATTATCTTCCCTATAATATTGATGCGTTTAAAAATATTTGTGCTGAGTTGATGCAGATCAACAAAATTAAAGTTCAATACAATGCGGTACTTAAAAATGTATCGGTTGAACAACACACTGTTAAGTCCGTTTCAATTATTGCAAACGGCGTTCCAATCACCATCGGTTTAAAGGCTTTGATTGATTGCTCAGGCGATAGTATTATCAGCCAGGCAGCAAATCTTCCGTTAATTAAGGGCGATTATTACCAGGCAGCAGCACAGGTTTTTACCATGCAAGGTGTTACAGAGCAAAGTGAATTTAAGCTCGGTATGATTTTGATAAAGGCCTTAAGATCAGCTATCGATAAAGATTTACTCGGCGATTTTTACGACCGTGTTTATATTGTGCAGGGCTCGTTAAAAAATAATGAGGTGGTTTTAAAAATTGGAATCCCGCTGGCAGTTACTTATTCGCCTGGCAATGCACAGGAGTTAAGAACTGTTGCGATGAGTTTTGTAGAAAACCTTTCGGCATTTCTTATAGCCAATGTAGATGCTTTTAAAAAAGCCAGCGTAACGCATATTGCTCCCGAAGTTGGTATTAGAACCGGCCAGCGCAGTACGGGCAAATATATACTGATGGAAGAAGATGTGCTAAGCTGTAAAAAATTTGAGAATGCCATTGCCAATTGTACCTGGCCCATCGAAATATGGGAGCAAAACCGCCGGGTAAATATGCGCTATTTTAAACTGGATGATTATTACCAGATACCTGCAGATTGTCTTCAATCTAACAGCCTGAATAATTTATTTTTTGCAGGCCGCAATATTTCTGCAACTGATGGCGCCATTGCCAGTGCAAGAGTGATGGGCATTTGTTTGCAAACCGGTTACGCTGGCGGTTGCCTGGCCGCTGCCACGGCATTAAATCTTTCGCTTAACGACTGTATCAGGCAGATACAAAACGAGCAATTATAAGTATTTTTGAAGGATGAGAACATGGCCTGTTTACGAAATACTAAGAACTGCTGCACAGCAATGGCCGCAAAATACTGCGGTGAATGATGAGTATGGCAAAATAAGTTTTCATGAACTTTTTATTGAAGCAGAAGAACTACGCAAACAGCTTGTGGGCTTGGGTATTAGAGAAGGTATGGGCATTGGCGTAATGGCAGCTAACGGAAGAAATTTTATTATCGGAATTTTTGCGGCTGTTGGCACTGGTGCTGCGGTAATGCCCATGAGCCCTCAATTAAAAAGAGCCGAGATAGATGATATTTTACAGGATGCGAAACTGCATGCTGTTATAGATGACCGTACAGCATCGCAACCCTTAGATACTGTTGAAACAGTAATACCGATGAAAACCGGTGCTTTCCGTTTTGGATTTACCGGAGTTGATGCAGCTGTTGCCTTTGCAGCTTTTGTAAAAGAGCCTGCATTTATTCGTTTTACATCCGGCACTACCGGAAAATCGAAAGGTGTAATTGTTTCGCATCAATCTGTTTTGGATAGAATTGATGCTGCCAATAAAGGATTAGAACTTGGGCCTGGCGATACCGTTATATGGATATTGCCCATGGCTTATCACTTTATGGTATCTGTTATTTTGTATGTAAGATTTGGAGCTGCTATTGCAGTTGCTAAAGATTTTATGGCAAAAAATATTATTGAAATTACTAACAAACACCAGGGAACTTTGCTGTATGCATCTCCCGTGCAGATAAGATTGTTGGCCCATGATGCCGGAGCAGCGCAAATGCCTTCACTAAAAAAAGTGATCTCTACATCTGCAGCAATTGGTTTGGATGTTTGCAAAGTATTTAAGGAAAGATTTAAACTAGATGTGAGCCAGGCTTACGGAATTATTGAAATTGGTTTGCCTGTTTTAAATTATACCAAATCGGCCCAGCACCCCGAAGCCGTTGGCTGTGCACTACCTGGCTACACTGTAGATATACTGGATGAAAATAATAATCCCTTACCAAATGGCAGCATTGGCAACCTAGGCATTAAAGGGCCGGGCATGTTTGACGCTTACCTTTTGCCGCCCACATTAAGCAAAGATGTTTTGCAAAATGGTTATTTTTTAACGGCTGATTATGCTTCTAAAACAGCAGATGGTTTGATAAATGTAGAGGGCCGTTCTAAATCGGTTATCCATATTTCGGGATTAAAAGTTTTTCCCGAAGAAGTGGAAGCCGTGCTTGAACTGATACCGGAAATTAAACAGGCACGTATCAGCAGCAGTCCGCACCCTTTATTGGGACAGATTATTGAAGCGGAAGTTGTTTTAAACCCAGGTGTTAAAATTGATGTGGAAGATGTGTTAACTTATTGCAAAAAAAGACTTTCGGCTTTTAAAGCTCCGCAGCGGCTAAAGGTTGTGGAATTTTTGCCGATGACGGGGAGTGGGAAGTTACAAAGGCATTAAGCGTTTGGAGTTTTGGGTTTTGAGTTTTGAGTTATGGGTTTTCAATCTCTCATACAATGCAATGTTCATCAGCACAAGCAACATTCCATAAAATGCATCTTCAAAAGGAATGGTATAGATCCGAATGCCCAGATTTTCAGCATCGTTGTAGAGTACAACCGGAATTG
>JANMBZ010000139.1:0-18772 GCA_031360765.1 Chitinophagaceae bacterium | reverse complement strand
TTTCGTTAATGAGCAGGTGAACGAGCAAAACCTGCAATGGTTAAGCAACCGTTTTTACAGCAATAATTACAATATTGGAAAATTGCTTGAAGACATTTACACAAGTACCTGGTTTTATGATGAAAAAAATATTGGTACACGCATAAAATCACCCATTGAATTACTGGCCGGTATCAGGAGGCTGTTACCCATGCAACTGGAGAATGAACAATCTCAATTGTTATTTGAGAGAGCTTTGGGACAGGTATTATTTTATCCACCTAACGTTGCTGGTTGGCCCGGCGGTAAAAACTGGATAGATAGCAGTTCTCTGATGCTACGTCTGCGTATTCCCCAAATACTTTCGGCAAATGATGCAGTAGATATAAGACCCAAAACCGATGATGATGTACAGATGGGACAGATGATGGACGCATCCAGAAAACTAAAAGCCGGCACCGCATCCATTGATTGGGAAGCTGTAAATAAAATATTTGAAAAAACGCAGCGTGACAAGCTGATGGAAAATATTACTGCCACTGTTTTACAAACAAAAAACAAAGTAAGTAATACCGTGCTGGATAAATATGTAAATGCTGCCAGTAGAGAAAACTTTATTAAAAGTACTGTTGTAAACCTGATGGCAACACCGGAGTATCAATTGTGCTAGGCCCCCTAACCCCCGAAGGGGGAACTTTGAGCCTGATTTTTTAAAACTCTTTTTTGATAAATTAAAAAATGCTTGTAAATAATTTATTCATCTAACATAAACATTCCTTCCGCCAAGAGGCGGAGAGGTTAGGAGGGGCTTTATATGCTAATCAAACGCAAACAATTTTTACAAATCGGTTCATTGGCCACAGCATCTATGATGTTGCCCAAATTTTTAAAGGCTTTTGAAAAACCAAAGATGGTTCCGCAAGGCAATAAAGTAGTGGTGGTAATTCAGTTCAGTGGTGGTAACGACGGATTGAATACCGTGATACCGGTACGTAATGATATTTATTATCGTGAAAGGCCAGTGATTGGTATTAAAAAAGATAAAGCTTTATTATTGACAGATGAAACAGGCTTAAACCCGGCGCTGGAAGCTTTTAAGGGATTGTATGATGATGGGAGCCTGGCGATAATGAACAGTGTTGGTTATCCCAACCCTGACCGGTCGCACTTTAGAAGTATGGATATTTGGCAAAGTGCCAGCGATAGTGATAAATACGTAAGCACGGGCTGGCTTGGCCGCTATTTAGATGCACAATGTAAAGGCTGCGATAAGCCAACGCAGGCCATGGAACTGGATGATATATTGAGCCTTGCCTTAAAGGGAGAAGAAAATAAAGGTCTGGCCTTTAACGATCCTAAAAAACTATATAATACCAGCAACGGAAAGTTTTTAAAAGATATAAACAGCGATCATAAAAACGGCGAAGAAACCATTGACTATTTATATAAAACCATGTGCGAAACACTGAGCAGTGCCGATTATATTTATCAGCAAAGCAAAGTTCATCCTACATTGCAAACTTATCCAAACAGTAACCTGGGTAAGGATTTAAAAACAATTGCTTCGCTTATCTTTTCAGAAATAAATACCAAAGTTTATTATGTTAGCCTTGGTAGTTTTGATACACATGTGGCGCAGGAAAATCAGCAAAAAAGATTATTTACCGAACTAAACGATGCAGTAAAAGCCTTTACTGACGATTTAAAAAGCAATGGCCGTTTTAATGATGTGCTCATGATGACCTTTAGCGAATTTGGCCGCCGGGTTACACAAAATGCCAGCAACGGAACCGATCATGGCACTGCCAATAATATGTTTTTCATCAGTGGTGGCTTAAAAGAAAAAGGCGTTTTAAATGCCATGCCCGATCTGAGTGATTTAAATGAAGGCGACCTGAAACACAAAGTTGATTTTAAAAATGTCTACGCTACTGTTTTAAATAAATGGCTTGGCGCCGATGATAGAATGATTTTGGGAAGTAAATATTCGCAATTGAATTTTATTTAATCTCGATACTGGACACAGGATACCAGCAGAGCTCAATCCAGTAACAAGTATCCAGTATAGAAATTTTAGCTTACCCCTTTCTCCTTCATAATCCGGTTAAGCCATTTAAGCATGCCAAAAATGATACAGGTTGCAATCAGCAACAGCACAAAATTTACCCAAAAAAAGTTGGCTTTGTTTTGGTAGCCATCCCACATGGTGGCAAGTATGCCAGATAATTTATTACCGATAGATGTTGCCAGAAACCAGCCGCCCATCATCAGCGATGTTAACCGCACCGGGCTAAGTTTTGATACCAGCGATAACCCCATCGGGCTTAATAATAATTCGCCAATGGTTACTACACCGTATGTTCCCATCAGCCACCACACACTGGCTTTTTCGGCACCATTGCCGCTAACATAAACCGCAGCAACCATTACCAATACGGATAAGGCAGAAATTAATAAACCAAATGCAATTTTTGTAGCGGTAGATGGCTCTTTATTTTTTCGCCTTAAAAAAGCAAAAAAGGCAAGCACCAATGGCGTTAATAAAATTACCCAACCTGGGTTTATTGATTGGCTGATTGGGGTTGACCATAATGTGGCTTTACCACCATCGGCAGGAAGTTTTTCAGGTGCCACATTCTTAAAATAAACAGGATAGTTATATTCCTTAATTACACTGCCATCTGCATTTTTTTGAATTCTGAAAAGGTTGTCATATAAATTCACCGAATCTTTTTTGTAAGTAACATCTTCTGCTTGTTTTAAATTTCTGAAAACATCAGCGGTTGTTCCATGCACCTGCCGGTTGGTAAAATTATCGGCCCATATAGTAAGTGCAGTTCCGTTTTGTTTAAACACTGCCCAAAACATAACCACCGCTGCAAAAATAGCCAGCAAAGCACCGATGGGCCTTTTCTCCGAAGCCTCGGCTCTAAAATAAAGCGAGGCATAAAAACCAATAACCGGTATGCAGGCAAAGATGAATGCATCGGTACTATCGCTTCCGAAAATGTTTTTTGGTATGATCCAGCCTAGCACGCCAGCAATGATGGCCGGTATAAATATGGTAAGCACAATCCTGGCGAAAGGCATATCTTCTTTATTCATTGGTTTACGCACATCGCCGCTGGCGTAATGTTTGGTGCCCAATACAAAAATAATTACGCCTAAAAACATGCCGATGCCGGCAGCAACAAAAGCATACTTCCAACCCCATACAATAATAATGGCTGCGCTAAAAAAATTACAGATGAATGCACCAATATTGATGCCCATGTAAAAAATATTATAACCTTCATCTTTTCGTTTAATAAATTCAGGCGTGTTGTATAAGTTGCCGAGCAGGGTAGAAATATTGGGTTTAAAAAAACCATTGCCTAAAATTACCAGCGTCATGCTCAGGTACAGCATGGGTAAGCTGTGTACCGCCATCAGGCAATAACCAACACCCATCATTAATCCGCCGGCAATAACCGAGCGCCGGTAACCCCAATACCGGTCTGCAATTAAGCCACCCACAAATGGTGTAAGAAAAACCAATGCAATAAAGGTTCCGTACAAATCAGATGCTTCGGTATTGGTCATGGCAAAGCCATGCTCCACATTTTTGAGGTACAATAAAAAAATACCGATCATCAGGTAGTAACCAAAACGCTCCCACATTTCGCTAAAAAATAAATACGGTAGTGCTTTGGGATGTTTGGGAGAATTGCTCATGCTAATCGTTTTTTAGAATGGTAAGTTAAATAAAAAAAGGCGACTGTGTGGGTCGCCTTTTAAAATAAGATGATCAAAATTATCTTACACCATGCATCATTTTTTTCAATAAAGGAGTAAGAGAAAATAACAATATAGAAGCTACACCGCACAATACCACAAACACCATAAAAAATTCAAAAAGATTGTGTATGGTAACTCCGGCAAACGTTGGGTTTACTGCACTTATTTTATTGGTGATAAGTAATTGTAACTGATCGGCAGTTGGCGTTACCGATTTATCCAAAACACCCTGCAGATCAATACCTAATTCTTTTGCTTTTGTAAATTGCTCACCGGTTGCAGGTAAAATAGAACCCAGTGTACCAGCTAATGCGTAACCCGAAGCGTTTGATAAAAAGAATACACCGTATAGTAAAGAAGAGAATCTTTTTGGTGCCAGTTTACCAACCAGAGATAGACCAATAGGCGATAAACAAAGCTCACCAAAAGTTTGAATAAGATAAAGAAGTATCAACCATTGTACTGCTAACAGCCCGCTATTGCCTAAATTTTTTACGTTGTGTGCAATAATAAAATAACTCAAAGCTATCAAAGCCAATCCTATTGCCTGTTTAAAGGGCGAAATAGGTTCTTTACCTTTTGCTCTTAATTTATCCCATAAAATACTGAACGGTATAGCAAATGCAACTACAAATATGCCGTTAAAAATCTGCACCATGGAAGGGGGCATATTCCAGCCAAAAAAGTTTCTGTCAGTTTGGTTATCGGCAATAAAGGTTAAAGAAGAACCCGCCTGTTCAAAAGCGGCCCAAAAGAAAATGATGAAGAAAGAAACAATATAAATTACCAAAATCCTGTCACGTTCAATCTTTGTAATGGAGCCATCAGAAATAATTAAACCTGCAAGGGTAATACCACTGGCATATATGATTGAATAGATAACATTCTGACCAAAAACATAAAAGAACAGCAGGCCTAATCCTATAAAAACCATCACTGCAACAACAAGCGATTTGGATGAAAAACTTGCTTTTTGCGATTCGCCTTCCTCATAATCAGAAGCATCATTTTTAGAAGGCAAACCACCAATGGGCCTTCCTTCTGGCGTTCTAACATATTTATCTTTCAGTAAAAAAAAGGTAGTTACACCAATCAGCATAGCAATAGATGCAGCCAGGTAACCCCATTTAAATGCAAAAATATCCCTAACGCCACTTTTATCAACAACATCACCCACTAAAGGACATATTAACTGACCTAAAAAAGCACCTAGGTTAATACCCATATAAAAAATGGTAAAAGCTGTATCCAGTTTATTTCTTTCGGCTTTTGGATACAGGTTGCTAACCATACTGGAAATATTGGGCTTAAAAAAACCATTGCCTAAAATAATAATTCCCAAAGCAACATAAAGCAATGTTCTGGCTAACTCAAGGTCTGAACTGAAAGTGGAGGCACTTATAAACAATAACATTTGCCCGATTGCCATCATCAATCCCCCAAGCATAATGCAAAGCCGGTTCCCTAAAAACCGATCAGCAATAAAACCACCCAACATCGGAGTTAAATAACATAAGCCCAGAAAGCCACCATAAATAATGGAAGACTGTTCCTTACTCATCATTAAAGCGTTCACGATAAATAAAGTTAAAATGGTACGCATACCATAAAAGTTAAAACGCTCCCACATTTCGGTTCCAAAAAGAACCCACAACCCTTTGGGGTGACTTTGTTTTACTGCTTGTTCACTCATGTTTGTAGTTTTTTTATTACTTATTAGTTGGTTTAATTACCCAAAATAGTGAATTTATGTTTAGCACAAACAAATTAAGGGAACCAATTTTTAAAAGATGCGTTAACAAAAACAGATATGTTTTTACCATTTACAAAATATATTATGCAAAACGGCTTTAGAATTTTAAATTGCAAACTGTGTTTCAGGCATCATAATTAAAACTACTAATGAATATACTTTTAGTTGGCTCCGGTGGCAGGGAGCATACTTTGGCGTGGAAGCTAACCCAAAGTCCACTTTGCAATAACTTATTTATAGCACCGGGTAATGCCGGCACAGCTTTATGCGGTACCAATTTACCCATTTCAGTATCCGATTTTGATGCCATGGCCGCAGCCTGTAAGGCAAATAAAATTGATATGATACTGGTTGGCCCCGAAGAACCTTTGGTAAAAGGCATTTACGATTATTTTAAAAATAAAAAGGGCTTTGAGGATATTAAAGTTATTGGCCCATCAAAAGAAGCCGCACAATTAGAAGGCAGTAAGGCTTTTGCCAAGGCTTTCATGCAAAGGCATAATATACCCACGGCTGCATACAAAGAATTTACATCTGATAAATACCTGGAAGGTGTTGAGTACATTAAAACCCAATCGCTGCCCATTGTTTTAAAAGCCGATGGTTTGGCAGCTGGCAAAGGCGTATTGATTTGCCAGAGCCACCTGGAAGCCATGGCCGAATTTGAACTGATGTTATTACGCTCTAAATTTGGCGAGGCTGGTAAAAAAGTGGTGATAGAAGAATTTTTGAAAGGGATTGAACTGAGCATTTTTGTTTTAACCGATGGAGAAAACTATGTATTGCTGCCCGAAGCAAAAGATTATAAAAGGGTGGGAGAAGGAGATTCAGGGCTAAATACAGGCGGTATGGGCGCTGTTAGTCCGCTGCCATTTGTTACAGAAGCATTTCTGCAAAAAGTAAAAGAAAAAATTATAGAGCCCACCATAGCAGGATTTAAAAAAGATAACCTGGAGTACAAAGGATTTGTTTTTATAGGCCTGATGAATGATGACGGCGATCCAAAAGTTATTGAATACAACTGCCGCATGGGCGATCCGGAAACAGAAGTGGTGATACCCCGCATTAAAAACGACCTGGTTGAATTACTGATGGCAACAGCCGATCAGCGGTTGAACGAAATAAAAATTGAAATAGATGACCGTACCGTTGCAACCGTAGTGGCGGTAAGCGGAGGCTATCCCGGCGATTATATAAAAGGAAAGTTGATTGAGGGCCTTGATAAATTACCCTTTGAGCAAACCCTTATCTTTCACTCGGGCACAAAAAACGATGGCGGCGAAATTGTTACCAATGGCGGCCGGGTGCTGGCTGTTACATCATTTGGCGATAATATTGCCGAAGCAGCAGAACAATCAAATTACATGCTGGAGCAATTGTATTTTGATGGCATGTATTACCGCACTGATATTGGTTACGAATTTAATTGAGAATCGTTTTTTGCTACTATCGCTTCATGTTTTTTGCAACAAAAAATTACAAACTCATTTTTATGTACAAACTGTTTTGTAAAATTTGTTGAGCACAATTTTTTTGCAAAACATGCCAATGCAAAAGTTTCGGTAAAACTTTGAAAAATAAAGGGTTTGCCGTTGTTAATTCAAATAATTTCCACCAACTTTGCTGCCATTGATTAAAATCCTTCTTCACACACAATAATATGGGCCTCTTTAACTTTTTTACACAGGAAATTGCAATTGATCTGGGTACCGCAAACACCCTCATTATTCATAATGACGAAATTGTTGTGAACGAACCTTCTATTGTGGCCTTAGACCGCAATAATCCAAAAAATATTTTAGCCGTGGGTAAAAAAGCATTGATGATGCATGAAAAAACCCACGAAAGCATACGCACGGTAAGGCCACTGAAAGACGGTGTAATTGCCGATTTCAACGCAGCCGAGCTGATGATAAGGGAAATGATAAAACTCATCTACCCCAAAAAACCTTTGTTTGCCCCAAGCTGGCGTATGATGATTTGCATACCAAGCAGTATTACCGAGGTTGAAAAGCGTGCCGTTAGGGATAGTGCAGAGCAGGCTGGTGCAAAAGAAGTTTACCTGATACATGAACCTATGGCTGCTGCTTTGGGTATTGGTATAGATGTGGAAGAACCGGTGGGTAATATGATTATTGATATTGGTGGTGGTACCACCGGTATTACTGTTATTGCATTGGCTGGTATTGTATGCGACCAAAGCATACGTATTGCCGGCGATGAATTTACTGCCGACATTATGGAAGCCCTGCGTCGCTACCATAGTTTGTTAATTGGTGAGCGTACTGCCGAGCAAATTAAAATTCAGGTGGGTGCGGCCATGAAAGATCTGGACAATCCACCGGATGATATTCCTGTAAACGGGCGTGATCTGGTTACCGGCATACCCAAGCAGGTAATGGTAAGTTACCAGGAAGTTGCGGAAGCTTTGGACAAAAGTATTTTTAAAATTGAAGAAGCAATATTAAAGGCTTTGGAAACAACACCGCCGGAACTGGCATCGGATATTTACCGCCGTGGTTTGTACATAACCGGTGGTGGTGCTTTGTTGCGTGGACTTGATAAAAGGCTGAATGCAAAAATAAAATTACCTGTTCACATTGCTGATGATCCGTTGAAGAGTGTGGTAAGAGGAACGGGTATTGCGTTAAAGCATTACGACAGGTATCCTTTTGTAATGAGGTAGTACAAGCTACAAGCTGCAAGCCTCAAGGGGGCAAGCTTTGGTAATATAATAGTAAGCTATTTAAATAAGCTGCAAGCTGCAAGCCACAAGGGGCAAACTTTGTAAATAAAACTGTAAGCTATTTAGCATAAGGTTAAAATAAAAACTCTTCTCCCTTGTAACTTCTCCCCTTGCAGCTGCTCTCAACATGCGTAATATTTTTCTTTTCATTCGCCGGTATTTCAATTTCATCCTGTTTCTTTTGTTACAGGGTTTCAGCATTTATTTAATTGTACACTACAGTAATTATCACAAAGCCGTTTTTAGCAAAACTGCCAACCAGTTTACCGGTAAAATAAACGAAAAGTACAACGGCATTACGTACTACCTCCATCTTAAAAAAACAAACGACTCGCTGGTTACTGCCAACGAAAAGCTGTACAATAAATTAAAATCCGATTTTGATATACCCGATACAGCCAGCAACTTTATGGTAAATTCTATTAAGGTAGATACAATGGAGCGGTTTCGCAGGTATCATTATTTTCCGGCCAAAGTGGTTTACAATTCAGTAGCTGCGCAAAATAATTTTATTGTTTTGGGCAGAGGATCGGCTCAAAATATAAAAGAAGGCATGGGTGTTATTGATCCAAATACCGGTGTGGTGGGTATTGTAACCGAAGTTAGTGCCGATTATTCGGTGGTGATGAGCCTGCTGCATAAAGATAGTCACCTGAGCGGTAAACTTTTTAAGGGTGGCGAAAGCGGCATATTAAACTGGGATGGAAAAGTACCTAACATCATATCGTTAACCGGTATTCCTAAAAGTGCCAAAGTTGCCAAAGGCGATACCATCATCTCCAGCGGTTTAAGCACCAGTAGTATTCCAAAAGGTATGATGCTTGGTATAGTGCAGGATGTTAAGTCCGATAAAAGCACCAGCAATTATGTGATAAATTTTAAAACATCAGCAAATTTTTATAACCTGGAGTTTGTGTATGTAATAGATAATAAACAGGCCGAAAGTATCAAAGCCATTTTAGATACCGTAAAAAGTAAAACCCAGTAACCGCATTTTTATATTATGAACACGCTGGTAAAAAATATTATTCGCTTTGCTTTATTTATCCTGGTACAGGTTTTTGTACTTGATAATATTCACCTGCACCAGATGGTTACGCCTTACCTGTATTTTCTTTTCATCATCTGGCTTCCCTTTCGCATGGGCCGCACACAGCAAATGCTTATTGCCTTTGCGTTGGGTTTTGTAATGGATAGTTTCCGCCACCATCCTGGCTTTCATACCGCCGCTTGCGTGCTGATAGCTTATGTTCGTCCATTCTTAATTAATCTTTTAATACCGCAGGAAGGTGCCGATACCAATTATGAAGAACCTTCTTTTAAAAGCCTGGGTGGTTTTTTGCCTTATATGATATTTGTTGGTGTACTTACATTAATACATCATGGCTGGTTGTTTTTGCTGGAAGCCTGGCAGTTTGGAAACATCTGGTATTTTTTGGTAAAAACATTATTATCAACCCTTATCAGTTTAATTTTAATAATCATTACCGAAATGTTATTTAGCAGGCAGCAAAAATTTAAAACAAATACCGTTTAAAATTTTGTGCAGGTAAACAACAAACTATAAACCACAAACACCAAACTCAAAACTCAACCTTGTCTGTTTTCAATCAATCAAGAAAAAATGTAATCATGCTGGTGTTTGCCGGTATGTTTATCATCATACTTGCGCAATTGATTAACCTGCAGCTTTTTTCTTCAAAATATAAAGTTGATGCCGATAACCAGGGCATTTTTCGCAAGGTAATTTATCCCGATCGTGGAATTGTGTACGACCGCAAAGGCAAAGCCATCTTACAAAACACCACCATTTACGATCTGATGGTAATACCCGGAAAAATAAAAGGAACCGATACAGCCATGCTTTGCAATATTCTGGGCATCGATTCAGCCGAATTTCACAAACGCATTATTGCAGCCATCATAAAAAATAAAAGCTACCGGGCCTCTGTTTTTGAGCCTTTGCTCAGCAACGAAAAAATGGCTAAGCTTAATGAAAATTTATACAAGCTGGCACCAGGTTATTTTATGCAGGAGCGATCGGTACGGGATTATCCCTTTGAGGCCGGCGGTAATATTTTTGGTTACCTGGGAGAAGTTGATTCAAACATTTTAAAAAATCCGGCATACGAAGGTTATGTAATGGGAGATTATACAGGCCGTGCCGGGCTTGAAAGAACGTACGAAAAAGTACTGATGGGCCAGCGTGGTATTGAGTTTTGGAAACGTGATAATAAAAACCGGCTAACAGATCCTTTAGAAGATGGAAAGTTTGATACCATTGCCATTGCCGGTCAAAACATGCACAGCTCTATTGATATTGAGTTGCAGGCTTTGGGAGAAGAACTGATGCTGAATAAACTCGGCTCTATAGTAGCTGTTGATCCTAAAACCGGCGGCATACTGGCCATGGTAAGCAGCCCAACCTATCAACCAAAATTATTAACCGGTGCCGAAAGAAAAAAACATTATGCAGAGTTGTTGCTGAGTCCTGCAACGCCATTGTTTAACCGCTCAGTAACGGCAACATATTCGCCGGGCAGTACTTTTAAAACATTACAGGCATTAATTGGTTTGCACGAAGGTGTTATTAGCACGGCTACCACCGTTTCGTGCAGTGGTGCATTTTATGGTTGCGGTAGCGGCAGGCCCATGAAATGCCTTGATTATGGCACTTTCGATTTGCGTAATGCCATCCGTGTATCCGACAATACTTATTTTGCTACCGTAATGCAACGGGTAATCAATAATCCAAAATATCCTACGGTTGATAGCAGTCTTGCAACCTGGGACCGGTACATGTATGCATTTGGCCTGGGTCATAAACTGGGTGTTGATGTACCATCAGAAAAACCAGGTAACATTCCTACACCAAAATATTTTAATAAAATTTATGGCAACGGTAAATGGAATTACTGCAGCTTTCGTTCGGTAAGTATTGGCCAGGGCGAGGTACTTACAACGCCCATTCAAACTGCCAACGAAATGGCATACATTGCCAACAAAGGCTGGTATAAAATTCCGCATTTGATTGATTCCATTGAAGATGGCGATAAGTTTGATATGCTCTCTAAATTTAACCAAAAGCACAGCGCCATTGATATTCCCGACAGTGTATTTGAAGCCGTGCATGATGGTATGCAGGGAGTGGTAGATGGTGGAACAGGTGGTGGTGCCAAAGTACCAGGTATTGTTATTTGTGGTAAAACAGGAACGGTGGAAAATTATTACCGTGGTGTAAAACAACCCAACCATGCATTCTTCTGCGGCTTTGCCCCAAGGGATAATCCAAAAATTGCCATTATGTGTGTGGTAGAGAACAGCGGAAGATTTGGTGGAACGTACGCTGCACCTATTGTTGGGCTGATGATTGAAAAATACCTGAACGATAGTATTGCAAAAGGCAGACAACCGATTGTTGAAAAATTTAAAAAATTAAATTTGATACCGCCACGTATTTATAAAGAGATGAAAACAGTTGACTCGATGCTGCATGCAAAAGATTCTGCTTACCTGATTGCAAAAGGTTACATTACTTTGATAAGAGACACGATGGAAGTGGATGCATCTGATGAAGAAGCGATTTTAGATCAGCTTAAAAAAGATAAAGAAGAATTGAAAAAAAATCAACAGAAAAAAGACACTAATAATAACAAACAAATTATTAAGCCGGAAGGAATTTTACCATCAGAAAAAAAGAAGCCGGAGATAAAGGACACGGTAAATAATTAAGCGTGAGGGGTGAAACGTGAGTGGTGAGTCGTGAAAATGATGCTGTCAGTTTGAGCAATAGGAAATCTTTTTAAAAGCAAATCTTAATCTAAAAATTATTTTTATGTTTTTACAATTAGCACATACAAAACTGGATGTTTTTATTACCGGAAAAAATCTTGTGTTAAGTTGTTATAAAATATCAAAATTGTTGCCACAAGATGAAAGATTTAATATGACGCAGCAATTAAGGAGAGCTGCACTTTCTATTCAACTTAATATTGCAGAAGGAAGTTCAAGAAAATCGCCGATAGAAAGAAGAAGATATTATGAAATTTCGAGAGGATCTGTTATTGAGATTGATACCATTTTGGATATTGCAGAGGAGCTTGAGTATTTTAAAAAAGAAGATTTAACACACACCGGAGAATTAATTATTAAAGCTTTTCAAATGCTCAGTAAAATGATTGTTTACTAAACTCACAACTCACAACTCACGTCTCACGATGCAACATAAAAACCCAACCATATCAAAAGGAATAGACTGGATGATGGTTTGGCTATATGCCCTCATTGTTATTTTTGGTATCATCTGTATTTATTCGGTTGAGTATAAAAGCACAGATAATTTTGTGCAGACATTGATTGGCTTTAAAAAAAATTACAGCAAACAACTTTTCTTTTTTGGCGCCAGTATCATCATCGCTGCTTTTATTTTATTAACCGATAGTAAGCTTTTTACGGCCACCTCCAACATATCTTACCTGGTAGGCATTGTTTTAATACTGGCAACTTTTGTGGTAGGTAAAGAAATTAAAGGCTCTAAAAGCTGGATACCATTGGGTTTTATGAACCTGCAGCCGGTTGAAATGTGTAAAATTTTTACATCCCTAGCATTGGCAAAATATTTATCAATGCCCGAAACTGATTTTAAAAAACCAAAGTCGCAGATGATTGCAGCGGCCATTACTTTTGCACCGGCTGTGCTTTCTGTATTGCAGGGCGAAACCGGTTTGGCATTGGTTTACTTTTCTTTTTTAATTGCCATGTATCGTGAGGGTTTACCACCCGGTTATTTAATTGCGGGTTTTTCCATGGCCGTGTTGCTGGTAGTTTCTTTGTTGTTTAGTACAAAAACATTACTGATTGCATTTGCTGTGCTTGCGGTGTTGGCTTTTTATTTTAACCGGCGGCAGATAAAACGAAACAACCGGCTATTGATAACAATTATTGCCGTATGGGGCTTTAGCTCAGTATTTGTTGGCTTGGTTATACCCTTTACTTTTAAACACGTTTTTAAACAATACCAGGCTAACCGTATTTTTAGTATGGTTGGTGTTGATAATCCTTTTGCAGATAAAACAAACACGGCAAACTTATCTGATAGTGATGAACAAAAACAGAAGCAGTTAAAAAATGATCAGCAGAATTATAATGTAAAGCAATCTAAAATTGCCATTGGCTCCGGCGGTTTTTTGGGTAAAGGGTTTTTAAAAGGCACACAAACCCGTGGCGATTTTGTGCCCGAGCAACACACCGATTTTATTTTTACATCGGTTGGCGAAAACTTTGGTTTTTTAGGCAGCGGACTTTTAATGCTGGTTTATCTTTTTTTTCTATTACGTATGATAATAATTGCCGAAAGGCAGCGAAGCACTTTCAGCCGGGTGTATGCTTACTCGGTGGCCGGCATTATGTTTTTTCACATTGCCGTAAATATTTGTGTAACCATTGGCCTGGCACCGGTTATCGGTATCACACTGCCTTTGATGAGTTATGGAGGTTCTTCTCTCTTAACTTTTACAATCCTGATTTTTATTTTGATAAAGCTGGATGCCGACCGGCAGATGGTGTTAAGGTAAAATACAACCCCCTTCGCCCCCTGAAGGGGGAACTGGTCCCTACGATATTAAAGTGCCTTATAAAAATCAAGCGACCTTGTTATTTATAAATACTAACTCTTATAATAGATAAATGAGGCTTTCGCTAATGAACTCCAAAGTTCCTCCTTTAGGGTGCGGAGGGGGTTTGGGCTTGCCTGCTGGCCTTACGTGCAGGAAACCAGGCAGCCAGAAAAGCAATGGCAGTGGCAGTTACAGCAACCAAAATAAAATCAGTTGCAATCATTTTTACCGGAAAATAATCAAGCAAAAAAGAACCGCCCGTAAGTTTTATAATTTTAAATTTTAACTGCAGCAGGCAAATAATAGTTGCCATGGCAATGCCTGCAATGGTACCGATGGTGCCTAACAATAAACCCTCGGTTAAAAATATTTTCAAAATGCTTTTTTGGCTGGCACCCATGCTCTGCAACACGCTGATATCTTTTCTTTTTTCCAGCACCAGCATGGTTAATGCACTTACCATATTAAATGCTGCAATAATCAGGATGAGAGTAAGTATGGCGTAAATGGCCCATTTTTCCAGCTTCATGGTATTGTATAAGCTGGTGTTTTGCTCGTACTTGGTTTGCACTTTGTAATTATTGCCCAGCAGGGTTGCCAATATTTTTTTTGCTTCCTGCGGATCAGCTTTTTCAGTTAATTTTATTTCCACTGCGCTGTATTCATCTGCCGCAAAACCCATTTGTTGTTTTACAAAATCAATATTAGTAATGGCGTATTTATCATCAAACTCCTGTTGAATGGTAAACGATCCCGATGGGGCAATAAAACCTTCGCTTATTGATTGAAGCGGATCGCTGTTGTTACTTGTTTTTCTGGGTAAAATAACAGCTACTGAATCTGTATAAAATGGAGCACTGAAATTTAATCCCGTAGCATTTTGTATGCCCGAACCTACAACCAGGAAAGGAGATTCGGCAGTACCTGTAAGAAATTTACCCCTGTTTGTTTTGGCAGCAACACCGCTTACTTTTGGGTAATTACTGTCAACACCTTTTAAATAAATAACGGTTTGGGCATCCTGGTTTTTAAGCAGCGCCTTCTCCTCGGCAATCATCGAAAAATTTTGAACGCCCGGTTGTTTTTTCAGCAAAGCGATTTGTGTAACAGTGAGTGTAAATGTTTTGCCGGCAGCGGGTACAATTTTTACATCAGCATAAAAAGAAGAGTAGAGCGATTTTACCAGGTCCTCAAACCCATTAAAAACACTTAATACCAAAACCTGGCAGCAGGTAGCAAAAGCAATAACAGCCACCGTAACCCATGCAATAATGTTGATGGCATTGGTGCTTTTTTTTGCTTTAAAGTATCGCCAGGCAAAGGTGAAGTACATCTCGGTTTATTGTTTGTGGTTTTTGGTTTGTTGATTAAAGGCAGCCTGCTGTTTAAAACCACTAACTACAAACTACCAACTACAAACTTTTATTTGTCTTCATCTTTTTTAATTTCCTTAAATATCTTCTCCATCTTATCTACATAGTCCAACGTATCATCAATAAAAAAAGTAAGTTTAGGCATGCTGCGTAGCTGATGGCGTACCCTTGCGGTTAGTTCTTTTTTTATCTCCCAACTGCGTTCTTCAATTTTTTTAAGTGCATCAAAACTATCTTTTACCTGGAAAAAACTCAGGTATATTCTTGCTTCATACAAATCGGGTGTAATTTTTACAGAGGATATGGAAACCATACCGCCATCCATCATACTCATGCCCAGCCGCTGAAAAATATCGCTCAGTTCCTTGTTTAATAAGCCCGCCACTTGTTTCTGTCTTTTACCTTCTAACATTATGTTTACGCTTTAATAGCTGTAAAATTAGTTACTTTGCCGTGATTTGACCGAATTTTAAAAACAATGAAGAAATACGCAAGGCTTTTCAGATACCTGGCTGCATATAAAGCCAACATT
Organism: Chitinophagaceae bacterium; assembly: GCA_031360765.1. Taxonomy (GTDB): domain Bacteria; phylum Bacteroidota; class Bacteroidia; order Chitinophagales; family Chitinophagaceae; genus Ferruginibacter. The sequence continues at coordinate 2,997 of JANMBZ010000139.1, read as the reverse complement.
GCTCTCTATTTTTTGTTCATCGTACTGGCAATAGTTTTTTCAGTTGCATCCATAGGATCTTTGCCGTTTTTTATTGATCTTATTTTTACAAAAGGTAAGGCAGATGTTGTAAAACCAGAAACCATCAGCAACTCGCAGGATTTTATACGCTACATAAGCTATTACCTGCAGGAACTTATTAAAACCGAAGGTAAAACCTATGTGCTGGCCCTTATATGCATTATGGTGCTGATAGCCGTGTTCTTAAAAAACCTGTTTACATATTTATCATATTACATACTTGCTCCCATGCGCAATGGCGTTATGAACCGGCTGCGGAAAGAACTGTTTCAAAAAATACTCATCATGCCCATCGGTTATTTTACCGAGCAGCGCAAAGGCGATATTATGAGCCGCATGACCAATGATGTGGGCGAACTCGAAAATTCGGTAGTGGGCACGGTTGAAGGATTGATTAAAGACCCGTTGAATCTTTTAATACTGCTGGGTACATTGGTTTTTATTAGTCCGAAGCTTTCTCTTTTTTTATTGATCTTTTTACCTGTTACCGGTTTTATTATTGGCCGCATAAGCCGTAGTTTAAAAAAACAATCGAACGATGCGGCTGTAAAACAAGGCGAAGCACTTTCTGTACTGGATGAAACATTAAGCGGCCTGCGGGTAATAAAAGCTTTTACTGCAGAAAGATTGGTGGGTAAAAAATTTGAACAGCACAATGAAGATCTGTTTCACATAAAAAATAAAATGCAGTACCGGAGGGATCTTGCTTCGCCCATGTCGGAGTTTTTGGGTGTGCTGGTTTTGTGTGGCATTCTTTATTTTGGCGGGCAATTGGTATTGGGTGGAAATGCCGGCGGACTTACCGATAAGGGTTTTATTATGTACATCGGCATTTTTACGCAGGTTATCAGTCCGGCAAAAGCATTATCAACTTCGTTTTATAATATGCAGAAAGGCACGGCTGCCATTGCACGTATTGAGGAAGTGCTGCAGGCACCGGTGATGGTAGAAGAAGCAGCCAATCCGCAAGCGATAAAAAGTTTTGAGCATTCCATCGAATTTAAAAATGTTGGCTTTGCCTACGATAATGTTACCATTTTAAAAAACATCAATTTAAAAATTGAAAAAGGAAAAACAGTTGCCTTGGTGGGTAGCAGCGGTGCCGGTAAAAGTACACTGGCCGATCTGGTTCCCAGGTTTCATGATGTTAGTACCGGCGAGTTGCTGGTTGATGGCATTAATATAAAAAATTATTCGCTTAACCAGTTAAGGGCGTTGATGGGCATTGTAACCCAGGAGCCCATTTTATTTAATGATACCATTGCCAACAACATTACGTTGGGTATTGATAACGCTACACCACAAGCTATTGAACAGGCTGCAAAAATTGCCAATGCCCATAATTTTATAATGCAGAAAGAGGATGGATATAACACCAATATCGGCGACCGTGGCGGCAAACTAAGCGGCGGCGAACGCCAGCGTATGACGATTGCCAGGGCAGTACTAAAAAATCCACCCATATTAATTTTAGATGAAGCCACATCATCTTTAGATACCGAAAGCGAAAGGCTGGTGCAGGATGCTATTAACAACCTGATGAACAACCGTACATCGCTTGTTATTGCTCATCGCCTAAGCACCATACGCCATGCCGATGAAATTATTGTTTTACAAAAAGGCGAAATTGTAGAAAGAGGAACACACGATAGTTTGATTGCGCAGGGTGGATTTTATAAGAAGTTGGTGGATATGCAGGAGGTGCGGTAGCTATTTTTTAGAAAGCTGCAGAATTAACTCATTTACTTTTTTGTAATTGCCCGCATCGGGAGGTATCAATTTTAATAAAGCAATACAATCTGCTTTTTTATTTTGTTTTAAATAGGCAAGCGCCTTCCACTCCATGGCAATGTATTTGTAAATTGATTCCTGCACGGCCAGACTATCAAACCTGTTAATGGCCAAATCATATTTTTCGGTTTCAAGCAAACTAATACCCAACGCAAGCTGCAACTGAGCTTCTGAGGGCCTTTGCTTAACAATACTATCAAGCAAAATCAATGCTGCCGGATATTTAACTTCATTGAAAAGGGTAGTGGCCTTCATTAATAAACTATCATCATTGCTTCCTCTTACAACGGCCGGTAATTCTTCCGGCACTGCATATTGTGCATACAGTTGCTCATTGGTTAAAATTTTTTCCTGCCACGGTTTTAAAATAAACAGTATCAGTATAGAAGCCGCTGCTGCTGTGGCATACAGTAACCATTTTGTTCTGTTAGGTTTTAAGCTGATGATCTTTGCAGGCGCAGCAACATCAAAATGTTTTTGCGTAAAACCCGATAAATTTTTTCTCAGTGCTATTTCATCTTCGGTTTCATGCATCTCTTTTTCAATAGATTTATACATAGCAAACACTTCGGCAAAATTGTTGTCGTTTTGCAGGCGCAAATTAAATGCCTGTAATTCATCCTGGCTTAAATCACCGCCAAGGTATTTTTCTATTTGCTCAATATCATTCACACGTTTAGTTTAATAACAGTTTATAATCGGGCGAGCTTTTAATCAGTTCTATCAGTTTACCCATGCAATCACCTTTCTTTTTTCTGATGTAGGCATAACTTGTTTTCATCAGTTCTGCAATCTCTTCCAGTTTTTTACCGCCCCAGTTATATTGCAGTAATTGCCTGCAGCTTTCTCCCAAATCTAAAAGCTTTGCTTCAATTAAATTTTTCCGGTTTTGAGAAATTATTATCTGTTCGGCATTTGCAAAGCTGTCTTCGCTTACTAAATTACTATATCCCTCATCATCGGCAAATGTTACATTGGTATATTTTTTTCTGGTAATCTTATTCATCCAGCGGTTGCGGCATATCAGGTATATAAATGCTTCCATGGGGCAGGTAAGGGTAAAACCAGCTTTTGCTTTTTTGTAAATGTCAACAATCGCTTCCTGAAAAACATCGGCAGCATCGGCTTCGCTGCCATTGTTCTGCA
>JANMBZ010000137.1:0-1684 GCA_031360765.1 Chitinophagaceae bacterium | reverse complement strand
ACGCATTGCACTCTACGATAAAAAAGGTGAGCAACATTATGATATCATTTCTGCTTTCATCAAATCCATCCGTGGCAGCGACCCCAATGCGGCGGTATATTACCTGGCAAGAATGATTGAAGGTGGTGAAGATGTAAAATTCATCGCCAGGAGAATGTTAATTCTCGCCAGTGAAGATATTGGTAATGCAAATCCAAACGCCTTACTACTTGCCAATGCAACTTTTGATGCAGTAAATAAAATTGGTTATCCAGAATCGCAGTTAATACTTTCGCAGTGCGTCATTTACTTAGCAAGCAGTGCAAAAAGCAACGCAGCTACCGTTGCCATTGGTGCTGCCATGAGTGCGGTAAAACAACATGGCGATTTGCCGGTACCTTTGCACATCCGCAATGCACCTACCAAACTAATGAAGAAAGAAGGTTACGGAAAGGGCTACGAATATTCACACAATTACGATAACAATTTTTCGCCGCAGGAATATTTGCCAACGGAAATTAGTGGCACCGCTTTTTTTAAACCAGGTAAAAATTTAAGGGAAGAGGAACTGCGTAAGTTTTTAAAAATACTTTGGAAGGACAAATACAAATATTAACCTACAAACAACTTACCAATACAGGGCCAGTTAATTATTTTATAAAACCCATATTTTTAGCTTACGTCAATCATTTTAAAAACACTTTTTATTTAACTGCAATAATCCGTATTTTTAAGGTTCAATTTTAAATATATGAAAGTAAAATTTTTAATTCCCCTCACAGTATTTGTTTTGGTATTGTTTGGCTCTTGCAGCAAAAACGATGGCGGATCTGGCGTAACGCCAACTCCAACCCCAACACCTGTTGCAGCAAGAACAACCATGGACACCAGCTATGGAGCTGATCCAAAACAAAGAATGGATATTTATCTGCCAGCCAGCCGTACTACTACAACAACAAAGGTTTTGGTTTTAATACATGGTGGTAGCTGGACAGGTGGAGATAAGTCTGATTTTAATCTTACAGTTATTGACACTTTAAAAAAGCGCCTCCCGGATTATGCAATTTTTAACATCAATTACAGGTTGGCTGCATTGCCGTCAACAAATCCATTTCCTGCACAGGAAATGGATGTTAAAGCTGCAGTTGAATTTATTTATAACAACCGGGCTAGTTTCCTGGTTTCTGATAAATTTGTAACGATGGGAGTTAGTGCAGGCGCTCATTTAGCATTGCTTCATGCATATAAATATAATTCGCCTGTAAAAGTAAAAGCAGTGGTTGATTTTTTTGGCCCTACTGATATGGCTGACCTATACAACAATCCGGGCACCGTACCCCAGTTAGCAATAGCTGCTTTAATGAGTGGTACGCCAACATCAAATCAGGCTTTATACCAATCATCCAGCCCGCTTGTGCAGGCTACAGCAACCAGTAGTCCAACCATCATCATACAAGGTGGTATTGACCCCTTGGTAAATGCTACCAGACAATCACAGGCATTGGCTACAAAACTATCTTCATTTTCGGTACCCAATCAATATGTATTGTATCCAACCGGCGGCCATGGAGATTGGGATGTTGCAACCTATACCGATGCCTTTAATAAAGTGCAGGTATTTTTGGGCATACATGTACAATAAAAATAAAACATTCATTCTTTTATACGCATCCCGCCTGTGGCGGGATGTTTTTTTATTTACTTT
>JANMBZ010000108.1:0-24543 GCA_031360765.1 Chitinophagaceae bacterium | reverse complement strand
AAAACCAGAAACAGGTAAGCGGCCGTTTTTACAAATTTTCTTATGTGCGCGATCGTTTGTGTAGGGAATTGAAAATCGTTTATAATCCCCCGGAACCAGGCTAGCAAATCGTTTGAAAGGTTATTAAGACTATCTTTTTGTACATAATTGGCCTTAATGTAAAAGTCAACACTTTCCGGTAAGGGATGCTCATCCAGAATTTGTTTCCAGCTACTGTCGTTTTCTTTATTCCATCTTTCTATAGCCATTTCACGGGTTACATATTGCACATCTTTGGCGTAGGGAATAGATTTTACGTAAGTCTGCAAACTGTCAATTTTCTTTTTTTGTGCATTGGGATTTAACCATGCATGTACCTGAATATTTTCTTTTGCAAAATCGCCGGTTTTACGCAGGTTTAAAAAAAACCAGCCAACAATGCCAAATAAAAACAACACCAATGCAACACCAATAATGGCGTAAGCATAAGTTGGTTTACCACGTTTACTGCTTGCTTTACCAAATTGAGCCATATTTATTTTTTTGTAGGTACACGCCTTGTGGCGTGTTCTTTTTTAATTTTAAGAAGTAAGGAACACGCCACAAGGCGTGGTTCCTACAAGCCGGGCAAAAATAAAGGTTTTTACCTGCTTTGCCGTATTTTTGCCCTCTTCAAAACGATTGCCTGCCGTATTTATTTTTATGAATGGGAAGTATGTTAGGTGAACGGGAGGTAAATAACTTTTCTTTCACATTTACAAGCTGGTAATGTAGGAAAGAAAAAAAGTTCAATAAAGATATAATGTACAAGAGTGATTGATTTTTACTCTTTTACTAAAAGAATAAAAATCAATAAACAGCCGTTGCCAATGAAGCTAAATGCAGTTTCAAAGGCCGCACTCAAAAAAAAGAAAGCAATAAATGGAATACGATTTTAAAAAAATTGAGCAAGCCTGGCAAAAGAAATGGAAAGACGATAAAGTGTATGCGGTTAGCAACGAATCTGCCAAACCAAAATATTATGTGCTTGATATGTTTCCGTACCCAAGCGGTGCTGGTTTGCATGTAGGGCATCCGCTGGGATATATAGCCAGCGATATTTACAGCCGTTACAAAAGATTGAAGGGCTTTAATGTACTGCACCCGATGGGCTTTGATAGTTTTGGTTTACCAGCCGAGCAGTACGCTTTGGAAACAGGCCAGCACCCGGCAACCACCACCGAAAAAAATATTGCCACCTTTAAAGCACAGCTTGATAAAATTGGTTTTTGTTACGATTGGGATAGAGAAGTACGCACCAGCGATCCGCAATATTATAAATGGACGCAGTGGATTTTTCTGCAACTCTTCAACAGTTATTTCTGCAACACCCAAAAAAAAGCAAGGCCTATTACCGACCTGATTAAGAAATACGAAACAAAGGGAAATAAAAATTTTACTGCTGAACAGTGGAATGCTTTTACAAAAAAAGAGCAGGAAGATATTTTAATGAACCGCCGCCTTGCCTTTAGTAAATACGGCGAAGTGAACTGGTGTGAAGCTTTGGGAACTGTGCTTGCCAACGATGAAGTAGTGAACGGTGTTAGCGAACGTGGCGGCCACCCGGTAGAGAAAAAGAAAATGCGTCAGTGGTATTTGAGGATAACAGATTATGCCGACCGTTTACTGCAAGGCCTGGAAACCGTTGACTTCAGCGATAGCATGAAAGAAATGCAGCGCAACTGGATAGGGAAGAGCGAAGGAGCGGAGATGGATTTTGCAATCGTGAGGCGTCAGTCGTCAGACGTGAGTACTGCTGCAACAGAAAGCGCTTCACTCACGTCTCACGCCTCACGACTCACGGTTTATACCACCAGGCCCGATACCATTTTTGGTGTTGATTTTATGGTGGTTGCTCCTGAGCATGAACTTGTTTCGCAGATAACAACCGCTGAGCAACAGGTTGCAATAGATGAATACCTGCATTATGTAAAAAGCCGCAGCGAAAGAGAGCGCCTGGCCGAAGCAAAAACCATTACCGGTTGCTTTACGGGTGCGTATGCCATTAATCCTTTCGATAACAGAGAAATTCCCATCTGGATAGCGGAATACGTGTTGGCTGGTTATGGCACCGGCGCCATCATGGCTGTGCCTTGCGGCGATCAAAGAGATTTTGCTTTTGCAAAACATTTTAATATTCCCATTACCAATATTATAGGCAATCATTTTAATGGTGAAGAAGCCAATGCAACCAAAGATGCCACTCTAGAAAACAGCGGTTTTTTAAATGGGTTGCTGATGAAAGATGCGATTGGTGTTGCTGTAAATAAAATTGAAGAACTGGGCATTGGCAAACGCAAAGTAAATTACCGCATGCGTGATGCAGGCTTTAGCCGCCAAAGATATTGGGGTGAACCTTTCCCCATCATCTGGACAGATGGTGTTGCCATTCCTTTGGATGCTGAAGAACTGCCTTTGGAATTACCGCATGTAGATACGTACGGCCCGGGGCCGGAGGGGGAAGGGCCGCTGGCGAATATAAAAGATTGGGTTGACCTCACCCCCGACCCCTCTCCAAAGGAGAGGGGAGAGCAGAAGCAGGACTCTGCTCCTTATGGTTACATTAACAGCAGTGTAGAAGAATGGAAAAAGACAATAGCTTTTGCAAAACAAAATAGAAAAGATGCAACAGTTGAGGAAGATATTATTTGGCAGGAACTCAGGAACAGGAATATAGGAGGATTTAAGTTTAGAAGACAACATCCTGTTGCTGGTTATATTCCTGATTTTGTTTGTCTGGAAAAGAAGTTGATTGTAGAAATTGATGGTGAATATCACCATGATGATGAACAAAAAATATTTGATAAGGGAAGAGAAGAGTGGCTAAAAGAAGCAGGCTTTACCATGATAAGATTTACAAATTATCAGATAAATAACACTTTAAATACTGTTTTAAAAGATATTGAGCAGACACTTGTAAATAAAGAAACAGTTACAGAAGAAGCAGGGTCAGGCTCCCCTCTCCCTGGGAGAGGGGGTGGGGGTGAGGTCAAACGAGAAACCTCCACCATGCCTGGCTATGCCGGCAGCAGCTGGTATTTTTTAAGGTACATGGATCCGAATAATGAAACAACTTTCTGCGACCGCAAAGCCAGTGATTACTGGAACCAGGTTGACCTGTACATTGGCGGTACCGAGCATGCCGTTGGACATTTATTGTACAGCCGTATGTGGACCAAAGTGTTGTTTGATTTGGGATTGATTGGTTATGATGAGCCGTTTAAGAAATTGTTGAATCAGGGGATGATAACTGGAAAGTCCTTTTTCTTAAATGTAGAATTGATTGATGATGTTGATCCGAGCAAAGCGGATTCGATAATTACATCTTACAACAAAGAGAAAGCATCAACTACTTCATTAAGACTAAAATACGGGCATCAATTTGTCGATAATAATGGGAAACTCTTGAAAAAGAATTTCTACCAACAAATTAGAAATGGATTAATTGAAGAACCATTATATGAAATCCGCTGGGAAAAAGAAGGTGAGGAAGAATATGTTTTCGTTCGTGAAGAATCGGAGAAAATGTCTAAGTCTAAATTCAATGTGGATAACCCTGATGAGTTATGTGAACAATACGGCGCCGATACCTTCCGCATGTATGAAATGTTCCTCGGCCCGGTAGAAGCCAGCAAACCCTGGGATACCAAGGGTATTGAAGGAGTGCATCGTTTTTTAAGAAAGCTTTGGAGGTTGTTTAATGATGATTTGAAAGGAAAGATATGGAATGATGATAAAGCAACTGACGCCGAATTAAAAGTGTTGCACCGCACCATTAAAAAAATTGAAGAAGATACCGAGCGTTTTAGTTTTAATACAGCCGTAAGCACATTTATGATCTGCGTAAATGAATTGGCAGATTTAAAATGCCATAAAAAAGAAGTGCTTGAAAAACTGCTCATCTTACTTACGCCTTATGCACCGCATATTGCCGAAGAACTCTGGAACCAATTGGGCAATGAGGTTACAATTTTAGATGCAACGTATCCAACATTTAACCCTGCTTTGCTGGTGGAGAGTACAAAAGATTATCCGGTTTCAATCAACGGAAAACTGCGTACCAATATGGAATTGGCTTTAGATCTTGATCAAACATCCGTTGAGGCATTGGTATTGCAAAATGAAATTGTACAAAAGTGGCTTGAGGGCAAAGCACCTAAAAAGATCATCTTTGTAAAGAATAAGATGATTAATGTAGTGGTATAAAAACAATTGATCCTCATTAATCGAAATTTAATTGCCCTGTCCCTTTAGGGCAGGGTTTAAATTATGCATAGGTAACAGGGCTTTAGCCCAATAGCTCCATTCGGGCTAAAGCTCCCAAGAGTTTTCATCTCATTCACCGCACTAAGCACAGCATCCTGCGGAAAGGGCGGGGCAATTGAAAGTACATAAAAGGCAAATTTCAACCCTGAAACAGGAATTATAGTAAGAAAAATGTAATGCATCCCTACCACATCCCTTCAAATCTTCCGGAAAACCTGCCGCCCTCAGCGGTAAGCTTTCCGTAACTCCGGAAACAGTACTGCCCTCAGCGGGGCGTTTTCAGAAGCTTATGAAAGTCTGCTGCCGTCAGCAGGAAGTTTTCATAGGCTTATGAAAGTCTGCTGCCGTCAGCGGCAAGCTTTCATAAGCTTTAGTGCGGCCGAAACGGCAATTCTGGCATATAGAAATGCCATTTTAGCTGTTGTAGAAGCTATGTTAACGGGCAGGTATCAATACTTCTTCCCCAACTTGTATTTTCTTACAAAATATCTATCTGTAAAAATATTAATGATAAAAATAGAAGACAGGAACATCCTTGCAAAGCCAGGCCCAATAAGCGGGTGCAATATCAGCGAAAGTAAAAAGCAAATAATTACCACCAGCGAACTGTATTTTTTGTATTGTTTCATCCCCTCCGGAATATAACCGGATACCTGGTTTTTTGGATTGATGATATAATACCAAAGCCGTAACTGGATAAGGCCGCTGGCAATTACATTTATGCAATAAATGATGTAGGGCTGCAAAAACATATACTTACTCATCATGCCTGTTGTAAAAGGCATGCATACAATGGTTAATAAAAACCAGGTGTTGAGTGTAATCAGTTTGCGGTTGTAATCGGTAACATAACCAAAAATAGTATGGTGTGCCCGCCAGTAATTTCCTATCACAATAAAACTAATAAAAAAGCCGATGAACTCGGGAACCATCTCCAGCATTGCATGGTTAAATTCATTATCAAATAATGCACGCTGGTAACTTAGCACCGGTACTCTTATCTCAATTACCAGCAGGGTAATGGCAATGGCAAAAACTGCATCAGAAAAAAGAGCGATCCTGTCTAACTGAAATTTTTGTCTTTCCTGTTCGGTATGGTGTTGCGACATGAGCAGTTTGTTTTCTCAAATATAATAAGCCAATATTAATTAAGGTAGAAATAAATTTATCAAAAAAAGATTATCTTTTTTGTCCGGATTACAAAACTTAGCTCGTCATTATAAAAACATTCTAAAACTTTAAAACAAAAGATTATGGAAAAATTCATGCTTCTATTTCAGGGTATCAAAGCAACCGAACAGGCCTCTGCACAGGAAATGCAGGAAAACATGGGCAAATGGATGGCCTGGATAGACAAACTGGCCAAAGCCGGAAAATACGATGGCGGAGAACCCCTGTTACCAACCGGCAAAGTAATTAGCGGTGCTAACAAAACCGTTACTGATGCTGCTTTTGCAGAAGGCAAGGAAATTATTGGCGGCTATTTTATTGTTAATGCAGCCGATTATAATGAAGCGGTTGCTTTGTGCGATGATTATCCTGACTATGCAAACGGAGGAACGGTGATCGTTAGGCAAATACAGAAAATGGAAATGCCTGCTTAAAAAATTGTTTCCCACAAAGGCGCTAAGTACACAAGAAAATTTATTCAGCTTTGTGGCCTTTGTGTCTTTGTGGGATTATTTTTCTTACCACTAACTTGCAAAAAAAATTGCACTGGATAATTCTTCTCAAATAGAGCAAACGGTTGAGCATCTTTTTCGCCAGGAATGGGGAAAGCTGGTTGCTGTACTTACCAAATTGTTTGGGCCTCAAAACCTGCAACTGGCCGAAGATACAGTGCAGGATACTTTGCTGAAAGCATTTAATACCTGGAAGATAAACGGCCTGCCGCAAAACCCATCGGCCTGGTTATTTACTGTAGCACGTAACAAAGTCATTGATGTTTTGCGACAGCAAAAAAAGCAAAATGAAATTTCAAAAAACCTAACGCCATTACTGCAATCGGAGTATAGCCTGGTCCCAACTGTGCAGGAACTTGTAAATACAAATACGATTAATGATGACCAGTTGAGGATGATGTTTGTTTGTTGCCATCCTGCACTTTCAACCGAGGCACAGGTTTCACTTATTTTAAAAACGCTTTGTGGTTTTAGTGTTACAGAAATTGCCAAAGCATTTGTAACCGGTTACGATACCATTGAAAAAAGATTAACAAGAGCCAGGCAAAGTTTTAGGGAGAATAATGTACAATTTGAATTACCATCTGCGCCAGATCTTGATAACCGGTTGGATAATGTTTTGCTGGCAATCTATCTTTTATTTAACGAAGGATACAACTCAACACAGCACGAAGATTTAATAAGAAAAGATCTGATGCAGGAAGCCATGCAGTTGTGTGAACTGATTTGCAGAAGTTCGGCAGTTAATCATTCAAAAGCAAATGCATTGATGGCTTTGATATGTTTTACTGCAAGCCGTAGTGAAGCAAGACTGGATGCGGAAGGAAATATTTTATTGCTGAAACAACAGGATAGAAGTAAATGGAATGTTTCGTTGATAGAAAAAGGAATTCATTGCCTGGAATCATCTGCAGCAGATGAACAGGTAAGCAAATATCATTTAGAAGCTGGCATAGCATACGAACATGCAATAGCGGAAAGCTACCCACAAACTAACTGGAAAAATATTTTGCAATGCTATGATCTGCTCATCAAATTATATCCATCACCCATTATCGAATTAAACCGTGCAATCGTTATTAGTGAATTGTATGGCCCTGCCGAAGCCATAAAAGCTATTGAAAATATTTCGCAACTTGCTACCTTAAAAAAATATTACCTGCTACCGGCCACGCTGGGAGAGCTGTATGTACAAATAAAAAATCATCAAAAGGCCAATCAATATTTTGCACAGGCAATGGAACTTACCAGATCGGCAGCGGAAAAAAAGCTGCTGCAGCAAAAAATGAAAGATTGATTTTTACCCCTACTATCTTAACACAATATGCAACAGATAATGCTACCTTAGCAATATGATAAGCGAACTTGAAAGTGTATTGATAAAAAGCCGGGCAGATTTTCACCCCGTAGTAAATTTTAATGCTGCTAAAGAAAAATTATTTCACTTCGATTTTACTGATAACAATAAAGTACTGGGTGCTTCTGAAATTGCAGATACAAAACTTTTTGCAGCTTATATCGATCGAACTTTAAAAGCCAACGATGCAACATTCGGTATTGGTGGCTATAAAGAAAATCGTACACTTTACAGGCGAAGTGAATTGTTTGCAGGAGAAGAATCAAGATCGCTGCATTTAGGTGTAGATATTTGGGGACCAGCCGGAACCCCAGTGTATGCTGCATTAGGCGGCAGGGTGCATAGTTTTGCTTATAATGATAACTTTGGAGATTATGGCGCCACTATTATTTTATTGCATCAGTTAGATGGTGTTGCATTTCACACTTTATATGGACATTTAAGTCTTGCCGATTTGGCAAAACACCAGGAAGGGCAATATATAGCAAGAGGCGAAGTGGTTGGGCATTTTGGAGCCCCTGCCGAAAACGGTAACTGGCCACCGCACCTGCACTTTCAGATCATTCAAAATATTTACTCGAACAAAGGCGATTATCCCGGTGTTTGTAAATTATCCGAAAGTGAAAAATATTTATCTAATTGTCCCGATGCAGATTTGATTTTGAATATGATGAAGTTTTTGCAATTAGCAGGTTAGTACTGAACTTTAAGCAATAAATCTTGTTAAACACTACTATAAAAGAACTCAAAACAGTACCTTTACCGTTTGAAAAATTGAAAATGGAAATTAAAGCAGGAACACTACTTAAAGAAATCAACAGCCCCGATGACTTAAAAAAGTTAAACCGGGAACAATTACACCAGGTTTGTGATGAGCTGCGCCAATATATTATTGATGTAGTGAGTGTGTATGGCGGGCATTTTGGTGCCAGCCTGGGCGTGGTGGAACTAAGCGTTGCCCTGCATTATGTGTTCAATACACCTTACGATCAGTTGGTATGGGACGTGGGTCACCAGGCTTACGGACACAAAATTCTAACCGGACGCCGGGATAATTTTCCTACAAACAGAAAATACAACGGCCTCAGCGGCTTTCCCAAACGCAGCGAAAGTGAGTACGATACTTTTGGTGTAGGTCACTCTTCAACATCCATTTCTGCAGCATTGGGTATGGCCATGGCTTCGCATTACAAAGGCGAAACCGATCGCCAGCATGTTGCCATTATTGGCGATGGTGCCATGACGGCTGGCCTTGCTTTTGAAGCCATGAACCATGCAGGCATTGAAAAAAGCAATGTGTTGATTATTTTGAATGATAACTGCATGAGCATCGACCCTAATGTGGGTGCTTTAAAAGAATATTTAACAGATATTACCACCTCACATACTTACAACGATCTGCGTGATAATGTGTGGAAAGCATTGGGCAAATTACCGGTTGGCAAAAATTTCAGTCAGGCTATGGCAAGCAAGCTGGAAGCCAGTCTAAAAGGAATGGTAAGCCGCAGCAGTAATTTATTTGAAGCATTAAAACTTCGTTATTTTGGCCCGATAGATGGCCATAATATTACCAAGCTGGTTGAAACTTTACAAGACCTGAAAGATATTCCCGGTCCTAAAATACTGCACATAAAAACAGTAAAAGGAAAAGGCTACGGGTTGGCAGAGTTGGACCAAACCAAATGGCATGCACCCGGTTTGTTTGATAAAGTAACCGGCGAAATTCAAAAGAAAAAATTCGAGATTCCGCAGCCACCAAAATACCAGAATGTTTTTGGGCATACCATTATTGAGCTGGCCGAAAAGAATAAAAAGATATTCGGCATCACTCCGGCAATGCCCAGTGGTTCTTCTTTAAAATTAATGATGGATAAAATGCCCGACCGTGCATTTGACGTGGGTATTTGTGAGCAGCATGCAGTTACGGTAAGTGCCGGCATGGCTACGCAGGGCATGAAGGTTTTCTGCAACATTTACTCTTCTTTTATGCAGCGGGCTTACGATATGGTGATACATGATGTTGCCATTCAAAAACTACCTGTTATATTTTGTTTAGACAGGGCTGGCCTTGTGGGCGAAGACGGACCTACACACCACGGCTGTTATGATATTGCTTACATGCGCTGCATACCCAACATGATTGTAAGTGCACCTATGAATGAGGCTGAATTGCGTAACTTGATGTTTACGGCGCAATTAGATTCAAACGAATTGCCTTTTGTTATCCGTTACCCAAGGGGCGAAGGTGTTATGCCTGAGTGGAGAACCGAAATGCAGGAAATAAAAATTGGCACCGGAAGAAAATTGAAAGACGGACAAGATATTGCCATTTTATCATTCGGTCACGTTGGTAATTTTGCTGCATCTGCCATAAGAGATGTAAAAGCCGAAGGTATTAACCCGGCGCATTACGACATGCGTTTTGTAAAACCGCTCGATGAAGAAATGCTGCATGAGGTTTTCAGCAACTACAATAAAGTAATTACCATTGAAGATGGAACCGTTGTAGGAGGATTTGGATCTGCGATATTGGAATTTATGAACGAACATGGTTATAAAGCTGATGTGAAAATAATGGGCATACCAGACAGGTTGGTAGAACATGGAACTCCCAAGCAATTGTATGATGAAATTGGAATTGATGCGAATGGAATTGCGGAAGCATTGAGGGAAATGAGTACTGTGACAATTTCACAACTCATCGGATAAAATATTTCACCTTGAACAGGTACGTAAAGAATATATTTATAAAAGCAATCATGATTTTTATGGTTGCTTTTTTATTTGCCTGTAGTCATAAAAGTGCTGACAAAAACACGCAAAAATCTCCCCAAAATAAAATAGAAGTGAAGTTGATTGGCGAAGTTCGTACAAGAAGATCCTATGCCCATATTCAGTTTATGCATAATGAAAAAGCAATCGATTCCTATTTAGAAAAGCAAAGGAAGACCAATCCTACATTAGACTATCAGCCTGACTCAATCAGTCGATATCTTATTAAACAATTTGAAAAACTAGGCTTAATAAAGAATGAAGAACTGCTTCTTAGAAATTTTAAAAAGCAAACCGGTGAAAAAACAGTTTATACAGATAGTTCCGGGCGGGAGATAAGTTTGGTATTTTACCATAACCAGGTAACCGACCGTTGCCATTTTAAGCTGTTATTTGCAGCCGATTCTATTGAAATTAATACAGAAGCTGGGACAATGCAAGACCTTGACTATGCTTTTTTAGATGTCAATCCTGGCGGCAATAAAGAGCTTGTGTTTTTAGATGATTACTACATTATGAACGGTGATAATTTTAATTTTAAAGTTTACGAGATCAAAATAAAATAAAAACTTTTCTTTCTATTTTATTTAACAAGCTCACAAAAAATTTTATGGAAACAGGTTCGTTACGAATCTACCCTCAATAAAATTTTTATTAAAATGGCCCGTAAAACAATTGTATTAGCCAGCGGTTTATTTTTAGCCGCTACTGCATTTGGATATTTCTTGTGGTACAAGCCTGTATTTTATAAAGCTTTAAAAAATAAAGTAACTGCTATTGCTTTAAAAAAAGATACTGATAAAAACGAAGACGTACTTCGGCTTTATAAAAAAATAATGCCTGCCAAAAATTATATAGCAGCTCATAATTACAACACAAAGTATTGTTTCATGATAGACATGCGGCTTCCTTCCGGCAAAAAGCGCTTTTTTGTTTATAATCTTGAGAAGGATTCTATAGAAATTGCCGGGCTGGTTACCCATGGTAGCGGCGTTCACAATAATTTAACTATACCGGTTTTTTCAAATACACCCAACAGCAATTGCACCTCTTTAGGTAAATATAAAATTGGCAAACCTTACCAGGGTAAGTTTGGACTGGCTTTTAAGTTATACGGAATGGAAAGCACTAACAGCAAGGCTTTTGAACGTTTTGTGGTACTGCATTCTCATGCATGCGTACCTAACGATGAAGTGGCACCACAGCTTATTTGCGAAAGTTGGGGTTGCCCTACAGTTGCGCCGGTATTTTTAAAATCATTAAAATCTTACATTGACGCATCTGCAAAGCCAATTATGTTGTGGATTTATTATTAAGTTAATGAGAAATTAACTGTTGCAATAAACTTATTTCTTTAATTTAGTGGTTCCAAACGCAATTTTTTTAAATATACCTCCGTTAATCATTTATGCTTTTTAAAAATCATAGAAATATTGTTAGAAAAACCCTGGTGCTTACCACGTGTTTTTTTCTTGCATTATCACTTTGTGGTTACATGCTATCATTTTCAAAAGGTTCTCTTTTTTATAAATCTAATATCAATGATGTTGAGAACCGCTTGATAAGTAACAGCGAGGTTATGGGGCGTTTAAAAGAAAAAGCTTCAGTGGCAAAAAATTATGTTGATGAAAATGGTTTTGATGTAAGCTATTGTTTTATGATAGATATGCGTTTACCTTCCGGCAAAAACCGTTTCTTTGTTTATAATCTTTTAAAAGATTCTTTAGAGGCAGCGGGCCTGGTAACGCATGGCAAGGGCTCGGAAAGTGAAACTGGTAGCCTGGTTTTTTCAAATGCACCAAATAGTTTTTGCACTTCGCTGGGTAAATACAAAATCGGAAATTCTTATAATGGAAACTTCGGCCTCTCTTATAAATTAATGGGCATGGATAAAACTAACAGCAAGGCTTTAGACCGTTCTGTTGTATTACATTCATATTGCGGCGTACCCAAAGAAGAAGTTTATCCTGCACCCATTTGTGTAAGCGAGGGTTGCCCTGCTGTATCTCCGGCATTCTTTACACAACTGAAAGCTTACATGGATGAATCTGCAGAGCCAATTTTACTCTGGATATACTATTAATTCATCGGTATTTCTATTGCAAGCAATTCAGCATCTACAGAAGCTTTTACGGTAAAATTTTCCGCTTCAGAAATCCCCAAAGCATCTCTTTTATTTAATTGATTTCCATCAACTTCAACAGTACCATTAATTACTACCAAAAACACACCGTTGTTTTTAAACGCATTGCTGTAAGTTATTTCTTTACCGCTTTGCAGGTTGGTTAAAGAGAATTTTGCATCCTGGTTAATCCACAAAGCATTGTGTGCATCAATGGGCGATACAACCGTTTGCCATTTGTTTTCTCTTTCTGTTACATCAAAAGTTTTTTGATCGTAACGTGGTTTTATATTTCTTTCTTTAGGAAAAATCCAAACCTGAAAAAGTGTTACTGGTTCTGTTGCCGAGGCATTGGCTTCGGAATGTTGCACACCGGTTCCCGCACTCATAATTTGTATATCGCCGGCCTGTATGATACCTTCACCACCCGTACTGTCTTTATGTTTGAGTGCACCGGTAAATGGAATGGTTACAATTTCCATATTATCGTGCGGGTGTGTTGGAAAAGCTCCGCCACCGCCAATAAAATCATCATTCAATACCCGTAACAACCCGAAATGTGTTTTAGCATTATCGTGGTATTGGGCAAAACTGAAATAATAATTGGGTTTTAACCAGCCATAATCGGCGGTTCCCCTGTCTGCAGCTTTAAATAATAATGTCTTCACGCTAATTGTTTTTAAATTCAATGTTTAAACATCAAAATATGTACCAATAATATGCACTGTCAAAAAGTCCTGAAATAAAAATCCCCGTTTTTACGGGGATATAAATTAATTAACAACTACGGCTTCTTCACCAGGCAGTAATCCCACAACATCTTCCTCCCGGTTTTCGTTCCACTCTACAATAAAATTGTTACGGCCCTCACCGGTAAGCAGGCTCATGTAGCGCATTTGCACCAGCTCCAATAACGAAAGAAAAAGAAAAATGGCATGGATACGATCTTCACAAATTTCAAATGCTTTTTCAAAAGAAACAGTTTTGCCATCTCGTACCACATTTAACATATGCTCCCGGCTTTGCTCCATAGTATAGTTGTAACGCACAACTGTGTGTACCGGTTTAAAATTACGTTCCTGTAATTTTAGTATCACTTTTTCAAAAGCCTTCATCAGCTTAAAAAGCGTTACAGTCTGTATTTCGGTGCCTTCGCCGGCATCTTCACCAATCTGCGAAATCTCTTTTTGCAGGTTACCACGTTTTACCATCAACATCCGTAATGCTTCCATTTCGGCCATTTGTGTGGCTGCTTCTTTAAACCTTTTATATTCCAGAATTTTGTTTATCAGTTCCTGTCTCGGGTCAATCTCGTTACCATCTGCATCAATTTCTTTACGGGGCAAAAGCATTTTTGCTTTAATGCGCATCAATGTGCTAATAAATAAAATAAACTCACTGCTTAACTCAATGTTCAGCTTTTCGCCGGTATGTATAAAATCCAGGAAGTCGTTGGTTATTTTCGTAATAGGGATGTTGTAAATATCCAGTTCATCCCTTTCTATAAAAAATAAAAGCAAATCAAAAGGGCCCTCAAACTGGTCTAACTTAATCTGGTACGATGCTTTGTTCAACTTTATAAAAATTGTAATGTAAAAAAATGCCTGTTAAAAACAGTGGCAAATGTATTGATAAGTTGGTAGAGTTTTGTAACTACCGCTGTTACCAAACAGAAATGTGGAAAAACTTTGTAATGCTGCTGTTTTATGCAAATAAAAATGCAGCCATTAAGACTGCATTTTTATTAAGAGGTTGTATGAAGTGATTATTTTTTCAATGAATCTCTTATCTCCATTAACAAAACATCGGTTGATGAAGGACCAGCTGGTGCTTCTTCCTGCTTTTTTTTCATGCTGTTGATGGCTTTAATAACCAGAAACATTACAAAAGCAACAATGATGAAGTTAATGATGGCTGTCAAAAAATCTCCCCATTTAACAGCAACAGCTTCTGTTACAACTTTGCCTGAAGCATCTACAACAGCGTCTTTCAATACATACATGTTTTTACTTAAATCGGCACCGCCAATCATGCCGATCAATGGAGAAACAATCCCCTCTGTAAAAGATGTAATTACTTTCCCAAATGCACCGCCCATTACAAATGCAACGGCAATGTCAACAAGGCTGCCTTTCATAGCGAATTCCTTGAATTCTTTGATGAATCCCATAAAATGTTTGTTTAAAAGGTTTAAAAAAATAAATAGGGAGGGAGAGGTTGGAGGTAAAAGTAATTGTTTCGTTTTCCATATAAAAGGCTTTTTAAATGTTTTTTTCCTCCGCAAAGGTTTGCTATTACATTAAAACCATCATCTTTGCGCAAATTTTAAATTTTGAACAAAGGCTTTTTAAACTGGCTGATATTTATTGTGCTTTCTTTTATCTGGGGCAGCAGCTTTATTATGATGAAGGAAGGCTTGCTGAATCTGGATGCCTTTCAGGTTGCATCACTCCGGATAATTTTTTCTGGTATTGTGTTGCTTCCATCAGCTGTCAAGCATTTTAAAAGTATTCCCAAAAAAAAACTAGGCGTCATATTTATGTCAGGCGTTTTGGGTAGCCTGTTACCGGCTTATTTATTTTGTGTTGCCGAAATTGGTATTGATGGTGCCTTGGCTGGTACTTTAAATTCGCTTACGCCCATTTTCGTAATTATTACAGGAGCTTTATTTTTCAGTTCAAAAACTGCGGCAAATAAAATACTGGGAATTTGTATAGCTTTTACTGGCAGCATTTTATTGTTGCTGAGCAAAGGCCATACGCAGGAAAGACAAAACCTTATTTATGTATCTTATGTAGTGCTTGCTACCATTTGTTATGGCTTTAATGTAAACATGGTTTTCAAATATTTAAAAGATATTGGCTCATTGCAGATTGCTGCCGTAGCACTTACACTAAATTCAATTCCTGCGTTAATAGTATTATATTTTACCGGTTATTTTAGTTTGCCGTTAATGGATAGCCATATTTTATATTCAACCGGACAAGCTGCTATGCTGGGCATTTTGGGTACTGCCATTGCTTCAATTATTTTTTATAAACTGGTAAAAAGTGCGGGTGCTGTCTTTGCTTCTATGGTTACCTATGGCATTCCCATCATTGCCAATTTCTGGGGAATTATTTCAGGCGAAGAAGTTGGCTGGAAACAATTTGCCTGCCTGTTGCTTATATTATCAGGTGTGTATATTGCCAACCGAAAATTTGCAGGAAGCTAATTTTAATCAGCTTCGGTAAAAGCAATATTTTTTTCTCTGAGAAAGTCTTTTATCCTGTCAACATGCACACAAATACCTACATGTAAAAATGGATTATTCGATATCTTATTTTTCTTTCCGTTGTTGATGATTTCAAAATCTTTCATATCGAAACCAAGATGTAAGTGATTGGTTGCAAACTGCATTCCATAAATTTTTCCGTCGGTATCAAAAAGCGGTCCACCGCTTTGGCCACGCAGGCCGGGCGTACTCATTTCAATACCTGTAATGCCGCTATCGGGTTGGGTTGCCACAAAACGGGTAACAATACCATCAATGGGAAATGAGGGAGAGTTTGGGTTGCCGGTATTGGTCCATTCAATGTCATCCGTATCCGGGTTGTGTTTAAAATTGTTAAACTCCGGAAATGGAAACCCTATTCTACCTAATGATTTACCTTGTTTTATTTTACTGCTGTCTTTTAAAAAAGTTGCATGACCGTTGTAAAAAGTTTTATTAAATCCTTTAAACTCCAGGATGGCGAGATCGAGTGTGGGGTGAGCATGACAGGTAATCTCCTTGATGGTATCAAAGCAATTTAAAAAATTATTCTTCAACTGCACAGTGGTTTCGGGCAGGTATTTATATTTCATTTGCAGCCCTTGTATATTGCGTTTGTATTTTGCATCATTGGCAATATGGTTTCTTTCTGCCTTATACTTTTCGTATTGCTGGTTTATATTTTCCGCCGCAGGTATCAGTTCCATTACATGCTTACAGGTAATAGCTACGCCACTATCATTTACAAAAAAGAAAGTTGAGCTGCCCGGTAAAACCAGGCCACCATAAGTTCGGGAAATTGTATGCAGCGGGCGGGTAAATTGTAAAACCTTCTCAATAGCGTTTTGAAACATGTTTTGTAATTAAAATGAATGATAAAGGTAGAGACAAAACCGGTGCCGGGAATTTAAATGCCTGAAGCGGTAAGTTAATTTGAAAAACTGTCAGGTAAGGGCTGACTAATCTGGTCTTTTCTTTCCATCCGCATTTGCCGGGCTGTTTTTGTACTGCCATCGTGGCTCCAGCCGGGCGGCATAAAAATGTATTTAAGTTTTGTGGCTAAAGAAGTTTTCTTTTTTACATCACGGGCCATGCTCTGCCATTCGTGAAAAATAATTTTTAACGGATTTGCTGCATTTTCAACCGGTTTCGTAAGTCCGTATTTTACCGGTTCTTCTTTTAATTCTTCCTGAAAACTCCCAAATATTTTATCCCAGATGATGAGGCACATGCCCATATTTTTATCAAGATAAATTACATTACTGGCATGGTGTACCCGGTGGTGGCTGGGACTTACAAAAATTGCCTCAAACCAGCGGGGCATTTTGTTTATGTATTGCGTATGTACCAGTATGCCGTAAGTTTGCGTAGCTGAGTACATAAAAATAATATCCAGCGGCGTAAAACCTAATAACGCAATAGGCGTTAAATAAATAAACCGGTAAACAGGCTGAAATACCGATGAACGAAAACCGGTAGTAAGGTTAAACTCTTCGGATGAATGATGTGTAACATGCACGGCCCAAAACAGGCGGCAGTAGTGATCTATACGGTGCTCAAAATAAAAAGCAATATCAACCAGAATAAATAATACAAACCAATACCCGTAAATATTTTTTATACTGAAAAAATGATACTGGTAAGCCCATGCCATTACACTAACGTAAAAAACCCAGCGCAACAAACCATCCAGCGATGCATTTAAAAGGGTGAGATACACATTTTGAACCGTATCTTTTACAGAATAAATTTTTGTTTGTTTCCAGTTGCTGATAAAAATTTCGGCCCCAATTAAAATTGCATAAAAGGGAATAGAAAGTAAGAGGAACCACGATTCTCTAACTGAAGGCATTACTTAAAAATTAATGCTTTTAAAATTAAACCGCCATAATTTCTTTTTCTTTTGCTTCCAGGTGTTTTTCTACCAGTGCAATATATTTATCGGTTAAATCCTGTGCTTCTTTTTCAGAGTCTTTGCTGATGTCTTCACTCAAACCATCTTTCTGTAATTTTTTTATGGCTTCAATGCTATCACGGCGAATATTTCTGATGGCAACTTTGGCTTGCTCTCCTTCTCCATTACATCTTTTTACCATTTCCTTTCTCCTCTCCTCAGTTAATGGTGGTAAAAATAAGCGGATGATATTACCATCGTTTTGTGGATTGATACCGATATTGGCCATGGTGATGGCTCTTTCTACAGCCTGAAGCATATTTTTTTCCCAGGGTTGTACAGAGATGGTTCTTGCATCTAAAACAGTAATGTTTGCAATCTGGTTAATAGGCGTTGGGTTACCATAATAGTCAGCCACAATACCATCCAGCATGGTTGGGTTTGCTTTTCCTGCACGTATTTTAACAAGCTCTGCTTCCAGGTGGTTTAATGCTTTTTGCATTGTTGCCTGTGTATCACTGATAATAGTTTCTACTTCTGCTGACATAATTCAAATATTGATTGGCTGCAAAGCTATAAAAAAACGCCGTTATAATAAGATTACACTTTAAGTAATAAAGTTTACACCAGTAAATTTTACTGTGCATGATAATAAAATGAATAAAGGGAAATTTAATCAGCTTCTACTGCTTCGCCAGCGAGCTTAAATATTTTGTGAGATTTTATGATCTCGGTTTTTTCAACCTTTCGGGTTAATATATTCCTGTTTTTAGGGCGGCTGTAGTAAATAATACCTATAAAAATAAAAGCCGATAAAAGCAATATGCCTAAAACAGTAGTAGTACCCATGTTACGCATAAAATATGCCATGCCTATAAAAGTAATATTTACCAGCACGCAGGTAATGGTAACCATACGGTGGCTTAAGCCAAGATCCAGTAAAAAATGATGTACATGCGTTCTATCCGGACTAAATGGCGAGCGGCGCTGTATGATGCGTAAACCAAAAACACGCAATGTATCAAAAAGAGGAATCATTAAAATTGAAAAGGCAATTGCAGGTGCCGATGCTATCGGCAGATTAGATGCAGAGTTACCTGCAATATTTATAAACTTTATTACCAGTATCGAATTTATAAGGCCCAGCAAAAGTGAACCGGTATCACCCATAAAAATTTTGGCTGGCGAAAAATTATAAATTAAAAAGCCAATAATACTTCCCGAAAGCGCAAAAGCCATTACTGCGTATGCAAGTTGCCCTGCATAAAAAAAGTAAGCTCCAAAAACAAGCGTGGTAAGCAATCCAAGACTACCTGCCAGTCCATCAACACCATCAATAAGATTAAAGGAATTGGTGATTACAATAATTGTAAAAAGAGATATAATAATACTGGTAGTATGGGGGATTTCATACACTCCTAAAAAACCATGAAAATTGGTTATTTGAATACCGCCAAATTTAATGATAATACCAGCTGCAATTAGCTGACCTATAAATTTTTTGCTGGCAGATAAAACCAGGATATCATCTTTTATACCCAGAAAAAATATAACCGTTGCCGCCGCAGCAAAATATTGAAGTTCGGCAGAGATGGCAGATGGCACACACATTAAAGTGGCAATAATAAAACCGGCAAAAATTCCCAGGCCGCCAAGTGTTGGAATAACATTTTTATGCACTTTGCGTTCATCGGGCTCATCAAACAGCTTTTTATCTTTCGCAACCTGTATAATTACAGGAATTGCAAAGAAGGTGATGAGAAAAGCCAGCCCCGAACTTAATAAAACATTATTCATTATTATGATTTGTCTCAGTAACTTTTACAAAAGTATCAAATATGTTCCGAGGATTAAAAACTAATAATCAAAATATCAGACTCAATTATACGCAAAATGGATGCCTGAATGCGATTATTTTGTTTTTTTAAAGGCATATTTGGATTTAATAACGACCAAACTTTAAAGTTATTATCAAATTATACCAATACATTGTTTTTACTTTGATAATAATGGCTTTTTAAAGTAGGTTTGCAACCATATTTAGGCTTCATTATAAAAACTTTAAATCAGAAAATAATTAACCTGTTAAGATGAATAATTTAAAAGACACAGCAATACAAATAAGAAGAGATATAGTAAGAATGGTGCATGCCGTGCAAAGCGGTCATCCTGGCGGTTCTTTAGGATGCACTGAGTATTTTACTGCCTTATATTTTGAAGTGATGAAACACGATCCAAAATTTAATATGGATGGCGTGGGCGAAGATGTTTTCTTTTTAAGCAACGGTCATATTTCGCCGGTGTTTTACAGCTCATTGGCACGCAGTGGTTATTTTCCGTTGGAGGAACTGAATACTTTCAGAAAAATAAACAGCCGCCTGCAGGGCCACCCAACCACGCATGAGCATTTACCGGGCGTACGTATTGCCAGCGGCTCCTTGGGCCAGGGCATGAGTGTTGCTATTGGTGCAGCACTTGCCAAGAAGTTAAATAACGATGATAACATTGTTTTTTCATTACATGGCGATGGAGAGCTTGATGAAGGCCAAAACTGGGAAGCCATCATGTTTGCGGCGCATAAAAAAGTTGATAATTTAATTGCAACTATTGATTGGAACGGCCAACAGATTGACGGCCCCACAAAATCAGTAATGGCATTGGATAGTTTAAGAAACAAATTTGAAGCTTTTAACTGGCAAGTACTCGAAATGGATGGGAATGATATGGATGCCGTAGTTGCCGGTTTAAATAATGCCAAAACATTTGTAGGCAAAGGCAAACCCATCGTTATTTTAATGCGTACCGAAATGGGCAAAGGCATAGATTTTATGGAAGGCAGCCACGAGTGGCACGGCATTGCACCCAATGATGAACAATTAAAAAAAGCGTTGGATCAACTACCAGAAACACTGGGAGATTACTAAGCTTTACTTTTAAAACTTATACAGCCAACTCGTTTCTATCACAATATTCTGAAAAATTTCAGAGTGCAAATTCCCCCTTCAGGGGGTTAGGGGGCAAATGAAAATTATTCCACTCAGCGAAGGCGCATTTACCATTGATACTACCAAAGTTTTTGTACCCTTTAATACAGATAAGGATGACCTGCAACAAAGGCCCGTTGGCAGCTTGCTGGTAGAGATACAACCCTTCGTAATCATCACTTCAAAGGATATTATTTTAATTGATACCGGGCTTGGATTCTCTAACCCGGATGGTACGCTACAAATACACCAGAATTTATTTGATAATGGTATTGGCCCCATGGAAGTTACCAAAGTGCTGATGAGCCATTTGCATAAAGACCATAGTGGCGGTATTAGTAAGGAAGATAAAATGCTGAACCAAAAATTCATGAGTTTTCCCAATGCCACTTATTACGTGAACAAAGATGAGTTTGATTTTGCAATAGCCAAAGGGAAACCATCTTACACGCCTACCGAGTTTGAAGCACTGGGCCAGACAGACCAGGTTGTTTTTACACAAGGCAATGGTATGATTGATGATTATATCCGCTACGAAGTAACCGGCGCCCACTGCCCCTTTCACCAGGTATTCTGGATTGAGGAAGACGGACAGAAAATTTTCTTTGGCGGCGATGTAGCTCCGCAATTACAGCAAATGAAAAATAAGTTTATTGCCAAGTACGATTTTGATGGCCGCAAATGTATGGAGCTGCGCCAGCAGTGGTGGGAGCAGGGCGAGAAGGAGAAATGGACTTTTTTATTTTATCATGATATAAAAACACCGGTGTTTGGGTTTTAATTAATCGTTTGCCTGATTTTCTAAATATCAGCAATTAAAGCTAATTTGTTTTAAAGGAATTTACTATGCAAACAGATATTCGCCAAAAACTTCATCAGTTTATTAATACTATTGAAGATAAAAAAGCAGAAGCTATTTACAACTTACTTACATCTGAAATGGATACTGACTTACAAAGAAAATGGATAGTTATGGTAGAGCGGGAGAAATTTCCACAGGGTGAAGGAAAGTCATTTAGTTGGGATGAAGTAAAGCAAATGCCTTTAAATAAAGAAAAGCGAAATGCAATATAAATTTAACTGCGCCCTTTAGCGACCATTAATATTATTGAAGCAATTGGTATCAGGAGTAAAACAATGTCGAGTGGTAAGGAAATGTCGAATAAGGTGGTGAAAAAATAAAATTAAATGGGGATTTTTTACCCGACTCTTTATACATAATCCTTCTTTTAAACGTTAACTGTACTGCGACTGAACCCGGCATGATTTTTAGTTCTTGTAATAATATCTAGCTTTATTAACTGTATGTTAATTAGCCGATTTAACAATAAAAAATAATAATTATCGTTTAGATTGCAAGTATTTTGGTATAAGAATGTTTTATATTTGGTAATATAATTTTTTTTGGTATATTTAGGTTCCAAAATTAACTCTAACCAATTATTTAATGTTATGCCAGTTCAAATAGCACCTGTTGAATCTTTCCAAATAAATATGCTCTCCGAATTAAATATCTATAATAAAATCCTCAGTGATGCTGCGGTTATTTCTTCTGGAAGAGTATTCACAAACTCTGGGAAAGAACATGCCGCCATAGCAATGTCTGTTATGTATCGAAACACTAGACAGAAGATAAAATTAATAGCTGATAATTTTAACGGCTCAGTTTCAAATAATGACAGATACGCACTGGAGTTATCAAATTGTTTGTCAAGAGGAGTTAAAGCAGAAATAATTATTTTAGATCCAAAAAATCTGAATTTCGATTCTAAAGGTTTTAAATTATATCAGAATTTTAGTCTCCAAAATCCAAGTCAAGTTATAATAAAGACCGCAAATGATGTGACTAAAAGGGTAATTAAGGAGTCAAATACAATTAGTAACAAAGAAACTGACGAAATCTACAATATAGGTCTTTTTGATAACGATAAATACCGCTTTGAGTTAGTCCCATCTAAATATATAGCTCTTTTATCCTTTAGTAACTCTGAACTGGTTTCAAAATATCAGAAAGTTTTCGATATGGCATTTGAAACTGCAAGTGTTTTAGCTTAATCAAAATTTTTACTGTTTATGATTAATCTAGAAGCCTTTGGTCATTTTTTTGCATTTACTGCAACCGCCAGTTTTGCTGCAACTCTTTATAGTGAACTCCAGCCAATACTTTTCTCAATAATAACTAATTTTAAAACTGAAAAACTTTACGAAGAGAAAAATATATGTACTGAAAATTATAAGTTTTTTAATGATGTATACCC
Organism: Chitinophagaceae bacterium; assembly: GCA_031360765.1. Lineage (GTDB taxonomy): Bacteria > Bacteroidota > Bacteroidia > Chitinophagales > Chitinophagaceae > Ferruginibacter. The sequence goes on along the minus strand of JANMBZ010000108.1, from coordinate 1,937 downwards.
TGAGATTGAAAACAATCTTGATGATGAAGAGTCTCGAAATTGGGAGAAAAAAAAATTTGATTTAGAAAGAAAAAAAATCGACATGGAAGAAGCTGGTTCTCATGTCAAACATTTTATTGATGACCTAGGCTCAGATTCATACAAAGATAATTTTGGAAAAAAAATAAAACCTCTATTTCCTCTTGCCGGAACTTACTCTGTAATTCTATTGCTTCTAGGAGCATTTTCCCATGCTTATCACCACGAAGAAAACCTTTACCTTAACATACTAATTTTAACCAACATCTCTTTTTGTTATTTGGTTTATCACAATATGAGAGGATTTGAAAAGTCTGTAAGCATAAATTCAAGAAATATCTTTTTAAACACCGCTTTATTAATTTGCACAGCTCTTGCAACTTTTATTTCAATCATAATAACAACTTGGGATTTGTATCTTTTAGCATTTCCTTCTTGGTCAGGGGTATTAATTCTATTATGGACTTTAATCTTAAGTGGGACTGCTTCGATAGGGATTGCTTATAAATATGTAATTGTAAATAGGATTGCAAAGAAGAAGCTAACTTCATTTTCCGCTATAAATTCTCAATTTGATGATTTGGTTAAATCGCTAATTAATAAGATTGAGGAAGTTAAGCTACAAGGTAAACAGAAATAACACATTGAATAAATGTGCATATTTTTTCTGCATATTTTCTCTTGTATATTAATTACCTTAACCTGTGCAAATAATCATTATTCATAAACTGCTTATGAATATCTTTCAAATCTCTTAAAATGCTGGCATCAACTAATGTGCCGGAGGTTTCTAATAAAAATCCGCCAATCAATTCGTTGTTAACTGCTGTTTCAACTTCAAATGTTTGTCCGGCAGTTGCAGTTGCTTTTACATTAGCTAAAATGGCATTCAGCATATCATCTGTAATAGGATCGGCTGTGGTAATTTTTACTTTATGAATATTGCGCAGTTCATTAAACTGGTCAATGTAGGTGGTGGCAATTTCGGGGAGGTTTGTTTCTCTTGCCTTACGTACCAATAATTGGATAAAAGCGCTGGTAAGTGTGCTTACCCTTTCTTTGGTGATAGATTCAATGATTTTTCCTTTGGCAGTTGGTTTAATAACCGGACTGCGTAGCATGTTCACAAAATCGGGATTGCTTTTGCAGATGCTGTGTAACCATTTCATATCGGCATATACAGCATCTACCTGGTTTTGCTCTGTTGCCAGATCAAGTAAACTTTTTGCGTAACGGCCTGCTAAACGTGGATTGTTCATTGTTCTAATTTGATGATTTGGTGATTAGTTGATTTGATGATTGGTTTAATGCCATCGGCTCATTTCCAAATCATCAAATTTTCAAATCAATTCAACTTCACTTCTGCAGCCAGGGTTTTAATATAATTTTCCTGCTCTGCTTTGTTGCTTAATTCTTTACGCAATACTTTTTCACTTACTTCCAGCACTAAACTACCAACCTGGTTTTTAATTTCGGTAAGGGCAGCCATTTTTTGGTTCTGGATAGAAGCATGAGCCTCCGTCATGATTTTATTTGCCTGCACTTTTGCTTCTTCTTTAGCTTCAGAAATCATTTTGTCTTTGGTTTCTTTAGCTTCTTTAAGCATGCTGGCTCTTTCTTCACGTGCCTGTGTAAGAATGGCTTCATTGTCGTTCTTCATTTGGGCCATTTCAAGCTTTATTTTTTCGGCAGTAGCCAAAGAATCGGCAATATTTTTTTCACGTGTTGCCAAACCGCCGATGATGGCAGGCCATGCAAATTTTTTCAACAGAAAAAATACGATCAGGAAGGCAAGAAGCGTCCAGATGATAAGGCCAAAGGCCGGTGTTAATAATTGCATTTTATAGTATTTATAAAATAAAAAATTCTGAAATGTTCAATATTGATTTACCGTACAAGAGTGCGACGCCAATGAAGCA
>JANMBZ010000103.1:0-47488 GCA_031360765.1 Chitinophagaceae bacterium | reverse complement strand
GGCACTTCTTCGCCCATGCCACATGCATGCGATTGTATCAAGTTGCGCTGCAGTTGCTGCAATTGTGTTTTATCAATCTGTACATTTTGTAAAAACCCAAAACCTGTGTTGATACCATAAAATAATGCATCCGTATTCTCCATCTTATCATCCAGGTATTTTCGGCATTTGGTTATGCGGTCGTGTGCATCAAAAGTTATGGATACAAGTTGGTTGTGCGCCAGTAAGTTTTTTATCTGCTGAAAGTCTGTCGGATTTTTATCTAACGGTAAATAATTATAACTCATTAAAATTCTTTATTAGTTTGGGCAATCGTTAAAAAAAATTAACTTGGCCAAAAGTAACACAAAAACCGCTTTTAAATATGGGATTATTAGCCCTTGCCATAGCACCCGGTATTGCCATTTGCCTTTTTATTTATTTTAAAGATAAATACAACCGTGAGCCGCTGGGCATGATGCTGCTGAGCTTTTTTATGGGAGTGCTGAGCATTATACCTCCATTTATCATTCAAATTGCTTTAACCAAACCGGTTGAGCATTTAATGGGGCCAGGCATATTATACACAGCAGTTTTCTCTTACTTAATTATTGCGTTGAGCGAAGAAGGAAGCAAATTTTTAGCGTTGCGATTTATTCCCTTCAAGCGCAAAGCATTTGATGATCCTTTTGATGGCATTGTATATGCTGTAATAGTAAGTATGGGTTTTGCTACGCTTGAAAATATCATGTACGTTTCTCAGCATGGCATGGGTACCGGCATTTTACGGATGTTTTTGTCGGTGCCGGCACATGCAACATTTGGTGTGCTGATGGGTTACCATGTGGGACTTGCAAAATTTTATCCGGAGAGCCGGACAAAGTATATGATACTGGCATTGTTCTGGCCGGTACTTTTTCACGGCACTTTTGATTTTCTTTTATTTGTGGGTAATACCTGGATGCATTTTGCAGGCGCAGTAATTTCTTTTATTGTAGCTGCAAAACTTTCTTTAAAACTTATCCGTAAAAAACAGGAAATGTCGAAAAACTATTTTGTAAACATTGATACTTTAAACAAAGGTGGCCATGATATTCTTTAAAAAAACAAGCAGTAGAATTTTATATGTATGTATGATATTTTGCTTTGCAGCAAATACACAGGCGCAAACTGTAAAACTTTTAAACAGTGGCAGCAAAGCATCCTTACGGGGCTTAAGTGTGGTAAATGATGATGTGGTTTGGGTTAGCGGCAGCGGAGGCTCTGTTGGCCGCAGTGTTGATGGTGGCCAAAACTGGGTATGGAAAACAGTAAAAGGTTTTGAGAAAACTGATTTCCGGGATATTGAAGCATTTGATAAAAACACTGCCATTATTATGGGCATTGCCGACCCTGCTTTTATTTTAAAAACAACCGATGGCGGCGATACCTGGAAAATTGTTTTTACAGATACAACCAAAGGTATGTTTTTAGATGCGATGGAATTCTGGAACGAACAGAGCGGCATTGTAATTGGCGACCCGCTGGGCGATAAAATATTTATTGCCAGAACTTTTGATGGCGGCGAAAGCTGGCGTACACTTCCAACAGCAAATTTACCTACAGCCGATAAAGGGGAAGCTTTTTTTGCAAGCAGCGGCACCAATGTGCGTAAGCTTAGCAAGCAGGAAGCGGTGTTTGTGAGTGGTGGATTACGTGCAAGGTTATTTATCCGTAATAAAAAAATTAACCTGCCAATTATACAAGGAAAAGAAAGTACCGGAGCAAACTCTATGGCTATAAAAAATAAAAAATGCCTCATTATTGTTGGTGGAGATTTTAATGCCAAAGATGATACCACACAAAATTGTGTAATAACCTTAAATGGAGGCGAAACTTTTACTACACCGGTTATTGGGCCACATGGTTACCGCAGTTGTGTTGAATATCTTGGTAAAAAAAACTGGATAAGCTGCGGATTAAATGGTGTTGATTACAGTAATGATGAAGGGCAAAACTGGTTATGGATAAGTAAAGAAAGTTTTCATGCGGTACGTAAAGCAAAAAAAGGTAAGGTTGTTTATTTTTCGGGTGGTGGTGGAAGAATAGGTAAATTGTTTTGGGAATAATTTTCAATAATATATTTCATAAAAAATGCCACGGTTTAAAGCTGTGGCAATTTTATGTTGAATATTATTTTACTGTTTTAAGATACCAGTTGTGCTTCGGGCAATAGTTTACGGATGTTTATTAATGCGTATCGCATGCGGCCCAATGCTGTATTGATACTAATGCTGGACAATTCAGCAATTTCTCTAAAACTTAAGTTGGCAAAATGCCTGAGTATAAGTATCTCCCGCTGATCCTGCGGTAATTTATCTAATGCTTTTTTTATACTCTCGCCGGTTTCCAGTTGCATCATCTTAAAATCAGCAGCAGGTTCTGCAAATTTGTATTGCTCAAAAATATCATTATCATCGCTGGTTTTAATGGTGGGAGTACGTTTTACTTTTCTAAAATGATCCATGCACATGTTGTGTGCAATACGTACTGCCCAGGATAAAAATTTGCCATTTTCAATGTAGGCTCCTCTTTTTAAACTTTCTATAATGCGGATAAATACATCCTGGAAAATATCTTCGGCCAGGAATTCATCTTTTACCAGCAAATATATGGAGGTGAATATTTTAGTTTTATGCCTGTTTACCAGAAAGGAAAAGGCATGTGAATCGCCATTCAGATAAAGTTCGATAAGTTGATGTTCGTTTAATTGTAGATATGCTTTCATAGGTTTTGGATTTAAAACGGATTTTGATAACTCGAAAGTAGCGTGATTATTGTGAATAGATGGCATAAACAAGCCCACCTGTTAAAATAAATGCCCGAACAGGGAAAAATTACTACTGAACAAAAAAATGGCTATTTCTTAAATGCAAAATATACGGCACCTAATACTAAAACAAAACTTACCTGGTACTTCCAATGAAAGGGTTCTTTTAAGTAAAACACTGCAAAAACAGTAAAAACAACAGTGTAATTATTTCCTGCATAATTTTTAATGAAAGCCGTTGAAGCCGTTTACATATCCAAAGCTATTTGCAGGCAACATCATCACAGATTCTAATAAGGCAATACCCCAACTGATAATATTTGCTTTCCATAAAGGCAGGCTGGTATTTTTTAATTACCATACCAGGCAAAAGTCATAAAGGTATTGGAAGCTGTGAGGATAAATATGGTGCGTAGCATAAATTATTTTAATTACACAAATTAAAACGGATTACATGAATTAAAATAATTCGTGTAATCCGTAAATAATTAGTGGGTCGAAAAAATTAAGATCGGTTTCGCCCAAAAATAATATTGATTATAGCAAGTAAAACTATGGCTCCAATGGCGGCTGTTAAAACATAATTAAGCCAACCGGTACCTGTGCTAATGTGTACACCTAATTTTGGCAAGAGCCAGTAGCCAATAAAGCCACCAACAATACCAACAATAATATTCCCGATTAGTCCAAGGCCACCGCCCTGAAAAACCATACCGGCGAGCCACCCGGCTAAAGCTCCTAAAATAAGAATGATGATGATTGATTGACCGTCCATAATGATAGTTTTAGTTGATAAATAAAAAATGTCAGCCTGTCGGCAAGACAGGGATAAATAATAATGTTGTCAATTACAAAATCTCTGCCGAAAAGTATTATTAACGGAACAGAAAAAATTATCCATTATGAATTAACTCATTATCCATTAATTCAAACTTCTAAAATCAACTGGTACAAGCTTGCTTACACCAGGCTCCTGCATGGTTACACCGTAAATTACATCCACTGCACTCATGGTCATTTTATTGTGCGTTACAATAATAAACTGGCTGTTTTCACTAAACTTTTTTATCATCTGGGTAAATTTCCCCACGTTGGCATCATCCAAAGGTGCATCAACCTCATCCAAAATACAGAATGGTGCAGGTTTAATTAAGTAGATGGCAAATAACAATGCAGTTGCAGTTAATGTTTTTTCTCCTCCACTTAACTGGCCAATTGATGAAGGACGTTTACCTTTTGGTTTGGCAATTATATCAATATTGGTTTCGGCTAAATTTTCCGGATCAACCATTATCATATCAGCAGTATCATCTTCAGTAAATAAAGCCTTAAATACTTTCTGAATATTTTCTCTTACTTTATTAAATGTATCCAGAAACTGCTGGTTGGCCGTAGCTTCTACTTCCTGTATGGTCAGCATCAGGCTTTCCCTTGCCGTTACAAGGTCGTTTTTTTGTTCAAGAATAAACTCATACCGTTTTTTCATTTCGGTGTAAGCCTCAATAGCCGTAGGGTTTATCTCACCTATATTTTCCAGGCGCTTGCGTTGCCTTTCGTTCTTTTCTCTTAATTCTTCAAGGGGCGTATCTGTTGTACGTGGCTCATCAATAATCACATCCAGATCAACTTTAAACTCCACATTCAGCCTTTCTTTCATACCTGCCAGTTGCAGTTTAAGATCGCTGAGCCTATCTTTTATCTCGTTTAGTAAAGTATCGATACCTTCTTTCGATTTCAGCTTGCTTTTTATTTCATTTTCCTTTTCGGCTAATGCATTGCGCAAATTGTAGTACAACTGATCTGCTTCGTTCAAAGCCTTTTCCTCGGTTTCTTTATTGTGCAACATGCTTACCACCATCGTCTCCAGTTCTTTCAACTGGGCTGCAGTTTCGGAAATATTTGCTGATGCTTCGGTAAGTTGTGTTGTGCTGCTTTCTATTTGTAAAGTAAGATCGTTAAGCTGGTTTGTTTTAAATTCAAACTCCTGCTTTAAGGAAACTACTTTGCTTTGCTGTTTGGTGAATTGTAAATTGCTGTCGTTAAAGTTTGTGGTGGCACTGCTGTAATCTTCTTCAGCCGCAGCATAATCCTGCTCAATCAACTGCATTTTTTCTGTGAGGTCTTCTATCTGCGTATTAAAATGCTTCAGGGTTTCCCTTGTACTGGCAATATCAGTATGGTTGGTCTCCAGTTGTTTTTCTAAATCGGCAATTCTTGCAGCACTGGTTTCTTCCAGGTGGGTAAGGCTCTCGATTTTGTTTTGTAAAGAGAAAACGTGATTGGTTAAATTATTAATGTCATGCTGCGTTTGCTTAATGGCATTTTCTTTCAACTGCTCGTTAAAAGCAATGACTTCGTTGTGATGCTCCTGAATGGTTGCTTTTAATGCTATAACAATGGCTTCCTGTGCAACAATTTCTTCAATTAATTTCTCTAAATTTTTTGCCCGGCCAATTTTCTTGCCTTCAAACAAACCAACGCTTCCACCAGTAAGTGAGTATTTACCTTTAACATATTTACCAGTTTTTTCTAACACCACTGCTCCATTGCTATTGCGTAAGGCTTCTTCATTTTCAGCAATAAAAACGTTTCCCAGTAAGTGTTTGGCAAGATTGGCATATTTTTCATCAACCTCCACAACGCCCAATGCTGCAATTGTTCCTTCTGGTTGATGATGACTTTCAAAACCGGTAAATTTATCCTGTAAAAAGAAATTTGCTTTTCCTTTTTTGTTATTATCCAGCAAATGAACGGCCTGTAAACCCTCTTCTAAATTATTAACTACATAATAGTTCAGGTACGGTTCCAGCACATTTTCAACGGCCGCACGGTATTCTTCTTTTACATAAATAATATCGCTTAGCAAAGGTGCGGTGTGGTTCCAGTTTGGATTTTTATGTAAAAACTTTACGCTCTCCGGGTAACCTTCCATTGAGTCTATCAGGCTTTTCAGCAGATCGTGTTCGTTCTTCTTACTGTCTAATGTTCGGCTTTCGGTTGCCAGCTCATTACGCAGACTTTCCATTTTATTCTGCGTTTGCAAAATTTGCTCCTTGGTAAACTCATGATGATCCTGCAATTGTTGCAGATCGGTTTTCTTTTGTTCCAGTTCTTCAGCTTTCAGTTTCTTTTCTGGTTCAAGCTGTTGTAACTGTTGCTGGCGTTGGGTTTTCTCCTCCTGTATCTGGGTTACAGTTCGTTGCAAATTTTGTATAGATGTATCTGCAATAGCTACTTTTTTCTCCGCATCAAATTGCTCACGTTGCAAAGCCTGGCTTTGTTTACGTAGTTCATCAATATGGCTGCGCTTGTCATCAAAAACCTTGCGTTTTTCTTCCACTGCATTCTTTAAATCAACCAGTTTGCCTTCAAACTGTGTTAACTGCAATTCATCTTCGGTTATCTGGTGGCCGGTAAATTGTATGCTTTCATCTAGGCCCTTTAATTGTCCGCCTGCTTTCAGCAAAAACTCATTTAAACCGCTTTCTCTTTCTTTTAAATATTGTAACCGCTGGCTGCTTAAATTCTTTTCGTTCTCTTTATTGCGAACCTTATCTAGCATTTCATTAAAAGCATGCTGCATGGTTTGCAAGGCTTTTTCCTTCGCTACCAAATCAAGCTTTTCCTGTTCAAGTGCCGCTTCTTCTACCGCAATAGCAGCCTCCAGTTCGATTCTTTTATCAACTTCAGCTTTTTGCTTTTCGTTCAACTCGTGGTAAGTAACATTAAAACCTTCCAGCGCCGCTTTGGCTAATTCAATACTAACTTCCTTATACTCTTTTTTTATTTCGAAATATTTCTCTGCTTTTTTTGCCTGGCTTTCTAAACTTTTAAGTTGATTATTTATTTCAAACAACAGGTCTTCAACCCGGGCAAGATCCTGCTCTGCTGCATCTAATTTTAGCTTTGCTTCTTTTTTCCTCGTTTTGTAGATAGAAATCCCCGCAGCCTGTTCCAGCATTTTGCGGCGGCTAAATTCTTTATCCTTAATGATATCATCCACCATTCCCAGTTCAATAATGGCATAGCTATCGTTGCTGATACCAGTATCCATAAACAGGTTGTGAATGTCTTTTAAGCGGCAGGCAACATCGTTGAGGCGGTATTCGCTCTCGCCACTTTTATAATATTTACGGGTTACTGTAACGGTGCTAAATTCGGTTGGCAATAAATTTTTTGTATTATCAAAAGTAAGACTAACCTCGGCAATGCCACTGGCACTGCGGGTTTTACTACCATTAAAAACAAGACTTTCCAGGTTTTCGCTACGCAGGTTGCTTATCTTATGCTCACCTATCACCCAACGGATGCTATCTACAATGTTACTTTTTCCACAGCCATTGGGGCCAATTACACCCGTAATTCCTTCATCAAAATTAAGCACGGTTTTATCAGCAAAACTCTTAAATCCTTTAATTTCTAAACTCTTTAAACGCACGGTTATCTAAATTTTAGTAAGACGGCAAATATAATGGAATGGCACAATAGAAAATTTTGATTTTTTACAGCATTTTGCCATAGTTATACACAGTTTTACTATGGCATTCTTATTGCTTGTGGATAAAAGTTGATCATTTTTACAGTAAGTTTTAAATTATCTTAATTAACCCAAAAAAATATAAATATGAACAAATTAGTAAGAGGATTAATTGCCGGTTATGGTGCAAAAAAATTAGGTGGAGGCTGCTTAAGCACTGTAGTAATCTTTTTTATTATATGGTATGCTCTGGAGCGTTGTTAAAGATTGTTTTGTTTGAATTATTAAACAACAAGTATTTATTTTTATTAACTATCTGTCTCTTATAAAGTGTATATCACTTTCACCAAAACATAAAATTGGCAGAATTGTCAGTGCTTTTTACCACAACAGCATAAGGTATTATTACTACCGTATAAATTCATTCATTGAAAAGTAATAATTATTGAAAAATATCCGTTTAAAAAATAAGGGAGGATGCTTTAGGTATCGTTCTTAATGGTTTTTATCTTTTAATTTTTAAAAAAAATCCTATGAAAAAAAATGTACTACCACTGGCATGCTTTTTTGCAGTATGCAGTATTTACTCCTGTAAAAAGGCTGATGTAATACCTGCCGAAACAATTGTAAATAATGCAAAACCTAATGCCTCAGTAATAACGGTTAATGCAGTAAACCCTCCAGACCTGAGCCTTGCACCAGGCGAAAGTTGCACACCCACCCAGGTAACTTTAATTGCAGGGCAGCTTATTGATGCCGGCAATGTAACTGTTACCAACGATGCAAATTTTATTTATGTAACCTACAATACCAGCAATGGCTGGGTTTTAACGCAAACTCACCTGTATGTTGGGGATTGTGCGTTAATTCCGGTAAACAATCCCGGCAACCCTATTCCAGGGCAATTTCCATATAGTAGCAGTCACAACAATATTACATCTTATACTTACCAGATACTGATTTCCAAAATACCTGTTGGTATGTGTGGTTGTATAGCTGCCCACGCAGTTGTAGTAAAACTTAATGCATCTAATCAAGTTATCGACCAGCAAACGGCGTGGGGAAATGGAACACGCATCAATTTATCAGGTGGTAACTGGGGTATGAAGTTTGATTATTGCAGTTGTACTCAATAAGATTATTGATGTAAAAATTAATATAAGGGGGCAGTTATCATAGCTGCCCCTTTCTTATAGCTATAAAATAATTATTGCTTAATCGCTTGGCCCTGATTTCTCTTCTACTTAAAGCAGATCTATGCTTACAAAATTAAGGTTTGTAGCCCTGTTTCCGTTGAACCATTGGCAGGAGCATCTTTGACTTCTGTTTAAAATTGCAGCAAAAGTAACATTAGGATCGGGTGCCGGATCATCACTTTTATTACAGGGCACAAAGCCCGTTTAAAAGCAACAATTACAATAAGTTTCATTACATGTTTAAGTTAAATGTTTAGCTTGTGAAAGATGGCGGAGATGGTAAATCTTAAGCTGAAACAATTAAGCAAAGGTTTCTTTAATATGAGATAAAAATGCTGTTAATTTTATCCTACTTTAAAAAACATTGATTTTTTATTTACGAATCTATTCGTAAATTTGATTTCAAACTTAACAAACATGAAAAAAGCGATTACCCTTTTATTTTTAACTGGTTATGTTGCAGTTTATGCACAACCCAAAGTAATAAACCAGGCAATGGTAATTACAAAAACAACTATTGTTGCCCCAGAAACTGATGATGCCTCATCCCCTGTTGCAACAAGCATGACAAATGCAGATGGTGGCGAAGTACGCATAATGCGCTTTGGTGGAGAAGGCGAAACCAAAACAACCACCTGGCTAAAAAACGACTTGGTAAAAACCTTTTCGGAAAGTGAGATGGGACGCACTACGTTGATAAGAAACAACGCTAAAAAAATTACAACTACCATTATGGAAATGATGGGTAAAAAAACCGGCATTTATGCCACAGATGAAGATCAATTAGCAATGAGCAAACGTATGGACAGCATGATGAGGGGAAAAGATCAGAATTCATCTTTAACAACTCCTGCCACGCCGCCGGTTTATTCAATTATTTATATTGATGAAAATAAAAAAATAGCTGGTTATGCATGTAAAAAAGCATTGATTATTGCAACCAGAAAAGAACGTACCGATACAACCCTTGTTTGGTACTGTCCTAATTTTAAATTACAAAATTTACCAAGTACAGGCGGCATTGCAGCAGGCTTTGGGGGTTTTAACATGGCAACTGCTTCAACAGGTATGGAATTGCTAAATGGTTTTCCTATGCAATACGAAAGGGGTATGCGCAACGGAAGAAAAATGACCGTAGAAGTTACCAAATTGATGATTGATAAAGATATTGCTGATAAAGAATTTGAAATACCCGGAGATATTGAAGTAAAACCGATGAAGGATATGCAGAATGGACCGGGTGGATCAATGATACAGATGAGAGTTGGAGGATAACAAAACATAAAAAAACCCTCTCTAAAGGTAATAGAGAGGGTTTTTTAATATTGATATTTTTTTAAAGTTTATCTACTTCCACCCTTTTCTTTTCAACTTCGGTAAACTTAGCAGTATTACCATTCATCTTATATGCATTGCTCAATATTTCCAAAGCTAGCTTGTAATTTGCTTTTTCAGAATATTTGTACGTTTTAAGTTCACCCAATAACCTGGCTCCTTCCTCAGCATAAGGTATGGCCTGGTTCATAGTTGATTTTACCGAAGCCAGTAAATCATTCTTTACCTTTATTTCTGCAGGTTTGGTACCCTTTATTTTAGCAGCACGTTCCTGCAAATCAAATGTTTTATTATAATAGAGATTGGCTAGTTGCAAATTACCTTCTATTGTTGATTTGATTGATACTGCACTTTTGAACAGATCTTCAATTTTAGTGCGGTATGCAGCAACAGCAGATGCATTCAAAGCTTTTGCATTATCAGAGCCCAGGAATTGGTCAATCTCAATAGCATAATTATAAAAAACAATATAATTACCCGGAAGCAATTTGGTAAGCTCTTCATATTTATTTAATAAGGCTTCATTTTCAAGATCCAAAAGGGCAAAATCTATTTCCTTTGTTTCCCAATATGCCTGATCTACAGGGTAATATTTTTTTGCAGCAGCAAGATATTTATTAAAAAGTTCTGCATTTTTTTCCCTTTTATATTTTATCACCAGAGAATCGTATGCGTTTTCATATTTAGGATCTGTTAATCCTGCATCAGCAATTCGCTTATAATAAGTTGTAACCTCATCATGCTTCTTTAATTCAATCGCTAATATTGCCAGGTTCCACACGGCGTCTGTATCGTGTGCAGCAAATTTTAAATTATTGGGGCCAACAATGTTTTTTGAATAAATATAATCATGAACTTCCAGTGCCTTTTTAAAACTTTCAAATGATTGTTCATAATTCTTCTCGTTATAAGTCTTAACCCCCAAATCAAAATTGCCATAATAGATATTAAAAACAGTAGAATTTTTTTCTTCTGTTGTTAAAGTAGCTTTGGCATCCAAATCTGCATACTTCTTTATTGCATCAAATGCAGATTGGTAAAGAACTTTACTTTCCGCAACCGATTTGCCCGCAGCTCTGCCAAGCGAATTATAAATGAATGCTTTGTAATACCAGCCTTCTGGTTTAACGGCATTTTTTTCGTTGGCCAGGTAACTGTCAACTTCTGTTTTAGCTTTATCAAACTGGTTGGTACTGGCATATAATATAATGCTCTTAATTTCCTGGCAATTTGCAATATATGAACCCATAAACAATACCACCGCTAACAAATATTTCTTCATGCTTTTAAATTTTTTTAGTTGTTAAAGATATTAATATACAGATGAAATTTGCGATTAATTTTCATAAATTATGCCAATGTTTTATATGCAAGCACCTTTGCCAAAGATTAACAATAATTACGGTTATGCAAAAACATGCTGTAAATTACAGCCTCAATAATTAAAAATTGATATCTCAGGAAAGCATACAACAAATTCTCAGCCGCATAGATATAGTGGAAATAGTTGGCTCTTTTATTAAACTAAAAAAAAGAGGAGCCAATTACCTGGGCCTGTGTCCGTTCCATAACGAAAAAAGCCCTTCCTTCACAGTCTCGCCTTCAAAAGAGATATACAAATGTTTTGGATGTGGTAAAAGTGGCAACAGCATCAGTTTTTTAATGGAGGCCGAAAAATACAGTTATGTAGAAGCTCTGCGCTGGCTGGCTGCAAAGTATAATGTGGAGATTGAGGAAAGCGAAACAAGTCCCGAATTTAAACAGCAGCAACAGGTTGCCGATAGCCTATACATCATCAACAACTTTGCACAAAAACATTTTACAAATGCCCTCTTTAATTTGGAAGAAGGACAGGATATTGCACTGAGTTATTTAAAAGAACGCGGTTTTAAAGAAGACATCATTAAAAAATTTCAACTGGGTTATAATAGTGAAGCCCGTGATGGTTTTACAAAAGCAGCCCTGGCATCGCAATATAGCCTGGAGTATTTACAAAAAACCGGCCTCGTAAACGTAAGGGATGGAAATGCTTACGATAATTACCGTGGCCGTATAATTTTCCCCATCCACAATCAAAGCGGCAAAGTACTGGGCTTTGGTGCCAGAATAATTAAAAAGAATGACAAGGCTCCAAAATATATTAACACACCAGAAAATGAAATTTATGTAAAAAGTAAAATACTTTACGGCTCTTATTTTGCACGACAGGCTATTGATAAAGCCGATGAATGTTTATTGGTAGAAGGCTACACCGATGTAGTAAGCCTGCACCAGGCCGGTGTTGAAAATGTGGTAGCCAGCGGAGGAACATCACTCACCCCAGATCAGTTGAGACTGATAAAAAAATATACCAACAACCTTACTATTATTTATGATGGTGATGGTGCAGGTATTAAAGCGGCCCTGCGTGGACTTGACCTGGCGCTGGAAGAAAGCCTGAATGTAAAACTGGTGTTGATACCCGATGGTGAAGATCCGGACAGTTATGTAAATAAAGTAGGAACGGCTGAGTTCATCAGTTTTGTAAATGAAAATAAAAAAGATTTTATCTTATTTCAACTGGGTATTGCATTAAAAGACGCAGGAAACGACAGTACCAAAAAATCAATTGTTGTTAACCAGATAGCTGAAACAATTTCTAAAATAAACAAGACAGAAGATTTTACCAAGCAACAGGATTATATAAAACAATGCTCTGAAATTTTAAAGATTGAAGAAAGCGGTTTACATGCGTTGGTAAATAAATTCATCCGGGAAAAAATTGGTAAGGAAGAAACCCGGATAAACAGAGAGCAAAGATTTGAAGACGAATCTTTCACCAATGTGCAAAGCGGCGATATTGAAAATGATGTAACCGCACTTTTTAATAAAGACGAAATACATGAACAGGCTATGATAAGAAGCCTGCTTGAATTTGGATTAAAAAATTGGGCCCAGCCCGGCGAAACACCCAATAACTCCATAAAAGTAGCCGAATATATTTTTAAAGAGATTGAAGATAATCAACTGGAAGAATTGATCGACAACAAAGAACTGGTAAGAATTTTACAAACTTATAAAGCCTGGTTTATTGCTGGTATTGAGCCAACAGCAAAGAATTTTTTGTATCACGAAGATCAGCAAATGAGTTCGCTGGTGGTAAGCATCATGGATTTTAATTACGAAATAAGCCCCAAGTGGAAAGAACACTTTGAAGGCCACATTGCAACCCGTGATGATCTTTTTGCCGAAGAGGTTTTTTCTACATTAAATTATTTAAAGCTTCGCAAAATAAAAAGGCTGATGGATGAAAACCAACGTGATCTTGAAAAATCAACTATTGCCGAAGATCAGATGATACTGGTACAAACCCATCAGCACCTTAAACAAATGGAAATTGAATTAACGAAGCAGTTGGGTACTGTAATTTTCAGATAACTACTCTGCATTAATTTTTCCCCACGAAGGCGCAAAGCGCACAAAAAACATTTTTAAAATTCAATAAAAAAACCTTGTGTGCTTTGCGGCTCGGTGAAATTCTCTTTTTAGATATCCAATAAAAAAACTGCTTTTAAATTACAGTTTTTGCCCGATCACTTTTGCAGGCCTCATTTTTTTCCAGCCAAAATAAATGGCAAACGCAATCAACATTAAAGGCCATATAGAAACCAGTCCAACAAAGAGTTCTGCTATCCAGCTTCCGCCCGTTTTAAAAGCATTACCTAATCTTGTAAAAAAAGAAGGTGCTTCGCCTGTTGGCTTAAAGCCTTCCATTGGTTGATAAAAATTAAGGTTAATGGTACTGTAAGCTGTTTGGTGACTTAAGAAGGAAACCCTTGCTGCAACCGACTCTATCTGCTGCTGTATATTATCAACTTCATTTTGCACCTGTAACACTTCTTCCATATTTTTAGATTGCTTTAAAAACTCCAGGTATTTTACACGTAATTGCTTTTTTGCTTCCAGTCTCGATTTTGTGTCAACCATTTCACCGGTTACATCATCGGTTGTTATTTTTTTCTCCATCACTTTTCCATCATCCGCCGGCAATGCATTCATCATCGGTTCAAACTGCGCCACTGGTACTTTAATAGTAATGGAGGTTTCAGATTTTTCTTCTGATAAAGTCTGATCTTCCTGCGCTATGTAACCACCATATTGCCTTACAGCATTGTGTACATAGCTGTTGTATTTTTTAAAATCCTTTATCTCAACTTTTATTGAAGCTGTTTTTATAATCTTACTATCCCAATCAGGGTTTGATGCAGATATTGTTGATATTGGAGAGCCTGTTGAATCGGCAGTTACGGTTGCAAGTTTGCCTACCGGAATTTGTTGTTTATCCTTATCGCCGCTTTTTTGCGATGGAGATTCTTGTAAATCAGCATTACCATAATCTGATACAGCGTCCGATTTATTTTCGCCACGGTTACAGGACATAAAAAAGGCAGCAATGAGCATTGCTGCAATAAAAAATTTTGCTTTCATAACAATAAGTTTAGAGTGATTAGATACTCATTGATACAAAATCCATAAAATTAGTAACCGCATTAAAATGTTAAATGAAACAGAAAGCCTTTAACTTTCTTTGACCTGATTACCGGTTAAAAGAAAAAAGTGCAGCATCCTTATTGTTTTTGCCGGTTATCATGTCGCTAATAATTTCGGCAGCAATTACGCTAAAGGTTATTCCATTGCCGCCAAAGCCGAGTGCATAATAGGTATGCGGAGTTTTGCTGTAATTGCCAATGTATGGCATTGCATCATCGGTTGACCCGAAGGTGCCGGTCCAACTGAATTCTGTATTGAAATCTATGGAAGGAAATAATTTTAAAAAATCTTTTTTAAGTAAAGCTGCTTTTTGCTTTATCAGCTTATCTCTTTTAACCGGGTTATAAAATTTTTCATCTCTGCCGCCCAATATTATCCTGTTATCTTTGGTAAGGCGCATGTACAAATATGGATGGGCAGTATTCCACAGCAGTGCATTTTTTTCCCAAACCGGAAAAGGTTTTTGTATATGCTCCGATGCAAGTGCATAGGTTGAATTGAGTTTTACAATTTTCTTTTCAATAAACTCAGTTATTTCAAAACCGCTTGCGTTTACAATTTTACCAGCTTGTATGCTATGGCCATTATCAGTTAAAAGCTTTACACCGTTTTTTTTGTATTCAATTTTTGTTATGGCGGTTCTGTCGTGTACCACAAGCCCCTTTTTAACACAGGCTTTTAGCAGAGCATGCGCAAGCAGGTATGCATCGGTTGTAGCACCTTGTGCAGATAAGATTGCTGCCGGGGCAGAAAACCCAAATTGCTTTTTAATTTCTTTTTCATTCAGCAATGCAACATCAAAGCCTGCTTTTTTTCTGAATAGAAATTCTTTTTCAATAAATTGTACACTTTTCTTTTTATCAGCAAAAAATAAACTCTGCCCTCTATCAAACGATTGAAAATTTATCTTTTTTGAAATCCGCTCCAATGTATCAATGGCATTTGAGCATAAATGATATGCCCTGGATGCATTTTGCAAGCCTACCTGCAAAGCCAGGTCAGATAAGGATTTATCCAGTTCATATTGCAGCAGCGATGTACTGGCGCAGGTGCTTCCCAAACCAACAGTTCTGGCATCAACCAGCAAACAGCCAACACCTGCATTTATAAGATAGTAAGCAGTTAATGCCCCGGATATTCCACCACCAATTATTACAACATCAGTTTTTAGTGAGTGAGATATTTCTGTGTAATTAGTGGGTAGCCCACTGTTTATTAAATTGTAAGGGTAGCCAGTTGTTAAATTCATAGTGTATAATTTAGTCTTCTGCCAACTTCATAACCCAATTCCACTCTTCCGGTTTTACAGTCTGTACGCTTAGCCTTCCCAAACGAACCAGATCCATATCGGCAAAACGGCCATCGGCTTTTAATTGATTAAGGCTTACCGGCTTCTTCAATTTTTTAACTGCTTTTATATCTACTGCCACCCAACGGTCATCATCTGTAGTGGGGTCCTGGTAAGCTTCTTTTACAACCTTTGCAATGCCTACAATTTCTATGCCCTCGTTACTATGATAGTATAAAACTTCATCTCCTTTCTTCATAGCACGCAGGTTAATACGTGCTGCATAATTGCGTACACCGCTCCAGCAGGTTTGTTTGTCTTTTACCAATGTATCCCAACTATAAACGGAGGGTTCGGATTTTACAAGCCAGTATGCCATAAAATACTTTTTTATTACTGATTGAAATATTTACTTTTTTTAAAAGCGTAAGTTACCTGATGCAATTTATTTAATAATGCAGAAACTTCTTTTTAAATAATTATCATCAGATATCAACCCCGGGGTTTTGGCTTTGGATTTATGCCTGAAGGATTAGAAAGGGAGCAAAGAGATTGAAAAATTACAAAAATATTGGAGCTAAAATTCAAAAAAAAATTTAGGCTTTACTTCAGTAAGCTTACATGATTATCAAATTTTTGAGTTGACTTCATTTAACATACACCTATTTTATTTGAGGTAGTTTTTACCCACTTAGTTTCTCCTTATTAGATTTTAAATGCCTTTAAAATGGATTGATATTTAATTTTTAAATAGAAAAACTTAAAATTTATCATAAAGCAAATCTTTACTTTTTCAATTTTTATATATTTTTTAAACGCACGCTGAAAGCGCATTTGAAGGGTAGGTTTAAAAAATAAACCCACTTATATATTTACTACCGGCTTTATAAAAAACAGAATTAGTTAAAGATGTAATGCCTGAACAAATTTATTGGCTCCATTTTTGTTTTAAAATTTTAGAGAGCAAAATTAAAAAATTAATGATGTTCTCCTTTAACTCCTCAAACTACCTACAGGATTTATTTAAAAATAAATAAATCCATACTTCTGATGCTAGCATAACAGGAAATGAAGTTGCTATTTTTTGTTTTATTTAAATGTCATTAATCTTTTATTTTTTAACCAAATAAGGTTTAACCAATCAGGGGTATATAATATTGGCTGTAATCAGGTATAGTTTTCATGGCCTTTAAACACCATTATTAGTTATGAAATTTCTGTTTAATAATTTAAAGATGCTCAGCGTAATATGACATTAAACAAAAAAAAGTAAACCCCAAACATGGCTAAACATAAAAATCATTTACTTAAAAACGCTTTCCATCACTTTAGTAATATATAATAATCACCAACAAAATTTAAATTATGAAAAGAACAAGTTTTTCCCCGCCTTCAGAAAACGGCCTTTCTGAATTTGGGATGCAGCGTAGAAATATGCTGAAGTATTTTGGTGCTTCTGCTGCCATAATAACTATTGGCAGCGCATGTAATAAAAGTGATGATACCCCATCTAATGGAGGTGTCGATCTTGGCACCGGAGATGTAGGAATTTTAAATTATGCATATGCACTCGAACAATTGGAGGCAGCATTTTATTTACAGGTAGTGGCTACTCCCTATTCAGGTATTACAGCTTTGGAAACAGAATATCTAACAGATATACGTAATCATGAAGTTGGACATCGTGAATTTTTTAAAGCAGCCATTACCGCAGCTGCACCCACCATGATTATCCCCTCGCTTGAAGTAGATTTTAGCACAATTAATTTTGCAGACAGAACCAGTGTATTAAGCACTGCAAAGGCTTTTGAAGATTTAGGTGTAACTGCTTATAATGGTGCAGGCCAGTTAATTTCAACAACCGGTAATGGCCCTGTTTATTTAGGGCTTGCAGGTAAAATTGTTTCTGTAGAAGCAAGGCACGCTGCATTGATAGCAGATCTTATTACACCAGGGTCATTTGCAAACACAACCGATGCCAATGGTTTGGATACAGCACGTACACCTGCGCAGGTTTTGGCGATTGCCGGAACTTATATTAAAACTAAAATAGACGCAAGTCATTTACCATCTTAAAAACAATTATTATGAACTTACAAAACATATTCTCACAAATTGAAAAAGTAGATCCGGAAGTTTACGATAGACTTGATACCAGAAGAAAGGCAATGAAAGATTTTGCAAGAATGTCTGGTAAAATTGCTTTGGCTGCAGTGCCATTGGCAGTCGCTTCTATGTTTAAAAAAGCATACGGACAAACACCGGGAGATGTAAACTCTATTTTAAATTTTGCCTTAACATTGGAATATCTTGAAGCAGAATTTTATAACAATATAGTTGGATCGCCTGGTTACTTAACAGCACCAGCTGCTGCACAAAATGAACTAAGAAAGATAAGAGATGATGAGAACAAACACGTTATCTTTTTAAAATCAGTATTAGGTGCAGCCGCAGTTGCAAAACCAACATTTGATTTTACTGCAGGTAACGGTTCTGGTACTGGCCCTTTTGCTGGCTACCTCGGCAGTTATGCTGTGCAATTAGCCATGGCACAAACTTTTGAAGATACTGGTGTAAGAGCCTATAAAGGCCAGGCACCGGGTTTGCAGAGTAACAGAGTTGCGTTAACAGCGGCTTTAAATATTCATTCGGTAGAAGGACGTCATGCAGCTCACATACGCCAAATGCGAAGAGCTTTGGATGCTGCCATACCTCCAGCTCAAAAACCATTAAAACCCTGGATTACCTTAAATTATAGCGGCATTACCTATTCTCCCGCTGCAGATATGGCGATTCAGGCAAGTTATAATGGTGAAGAATTAACAACACAAGCAGGCGTAAATATTGTTGGTTTAGGTGGTACTTATAACACACCAGGTGCAGCATCTGAAGGTTTTGATGAACCACTTACTGCGGCGCAGGTGCTAGCAATAGTTGATCCCTTCATTGTTTAACTGATTTTAATTTTGCAATAAAATATAAAAGGCATCCTGTAAATCAGGATGCCTTTTACTAACCCCACCTTTTAAAAAACCGGCAAACAGTCATCAATTTTCTTTGCAAATTTTATTTACACATGGTGGTGAGGCCATTAGTTTTGTAAACGCTATTACAACAACACTTCTTTTTAATTTTAGCTTATAAACACCCGTAATTTTACTGCTGATTTTTCCTTCTAATTATTGAAGCTTTCCCCCCGCTCCTGATTTTTTATGTGTAAAACACTTCATAGTTATTCACTGCAATTAATTTCTCATTAGAAATTATAAAAAGTTAAAACCATTTAACAATATACACCGTAGATAAACCTTGAAATATATCGTTTCAATTTCTTTAATAAATAAAACTTCACAATTATGAGTCTAAAATTCTCTAAAATCATCGTTCCGGTTTTAGTGTTGATGTTGTTTACACAAAACACATTTGCTCAATCCGGAAAAGAAAATCCCATCACTACTGCAGTGCCTTTTTTAAGGCTGGCAACCGATGCCCGAACAGCAGCGATGGGTGATGTTGGCGTTGCAACTACACCAGATGCCAATTCTATGTTTTACAATGGAGCCAAAACAGCATTTAACGAAAACAAGTACGGTATTGGTATTACTTACACCCCATGGCTCAGCGAACTTGATCTTAAAAACATCAACCAGATTTCTTTAGGTGGTTTTTACAAATTGAGTGATAAAGAGGCAATCAGTTTAGGATTTCGCAATTTTAACCAAGGCACTTTTAGTTTTACTGATGCTAATGGAACAGAAGTGAGTACATTTAAACCAAGCGATCTTGCAGTTGAAGCCGGTTATTCACGCAAACTTTCAAACAAGAGTGGTATCGGGCTTAGTGTACGTTATATCCACAGCAAGCTTGCCAACAATTCAGTTAACAGCGATTACAAAGCCGGCAATGCAGTTGCAGCCGATCTCTCCTATTTTTACACAAAAAAGGAGTGGAACTTTGGAGTTGCTTTAACCAACCTGGGTAGCAAAATAAAGTATGGCGGCGAGTCATCTTACATACCTGCAAACCTGGCGTTGGGCGCAGCTTACAACAAAAAAATTAACAGCGATAATAAACTTTCTTTTGCATTGGAGTTTAATAAATTGCTGGTGCCAACCCCTCCCGATGCTGCCGATGCACAAAAAGTAGCAGACTACAATAACAAAGGTGTTGTTGGTAGCTGGTTCAGCTCGTTTGGCGATGCACCAGGTGGTGGAAGCGAAGAATTAAAAGAAGTGCAGCTTGGCCTAGGTGCTGAGTATATGTACAAAGAATTGTTTAGCCTGCGTGCAGGATATTTTACCGAAAACAAATTGAAAGGAAACCGAAATTATTTAACTGTAGGCGCTGGTTTACATTATAAAGTTGGAGGACTTAATTTTTCTTACCTGGTACCAACCGGTAACAATACAAACGACAATGCGCTGAAAAACACTTTCAGAATTTCCCTTTTATTTGATTTCCATAACGCAACAGCATCTAAATAAAATAACCTAAAATTTACAATAATGAAAAGAACAATTATTAAAACAAAGCAACTGATACTGATGCTGGCACTCATTACCGGCAGCCTGGTAACAAATGCTTCAAGCCACCGGGAAGCTCCGTTAATCAGTAGCGATCCATTGTGCGATAATACGGATGTATATGCTTTCCGCAGTCCGGATGATCCGAACACGATCACCATCATTGCCAATTATATTCCGTTTGAGTTGCCAGAAGGCGGCCCCAATTATTATACATTCGGTACCAATATCCGTTACGAAATACATATCAAAAACAAAACAACAAGCGCTGCAGATGATATAACCTATCGTTTTACATTTTCGCAGGTAAACCAGGATCCCACTACTTTTTTCAACATTCGCCTGGCTAAGCAAAACATAAAAACAACTTACTTGTGTGAGAAAAGTGTGAATGGCGGCGCATTTTTACCCGTTGTTATAAACGGAATAGTGCCCCCGGCAAATATTGGCCCACGCTCAATACAAAGTACACCGGTTGGTTTAGGTGCTCCTAATTATGATGCGTTAATTACCGCTGCCATTGCAACCTCTGCCGCAGGCGAAAAAGTTTTTTGTGGTCCGGTAGATGATCCTTTCTTTGTTGATCTGGCTGGTGCATTCGACGTGGGTAATTTCCGCCCGGAAGGCAACACAACAAATGCTACTAAAGATGGTTTATCACGTTACAACGTACACAGCATCGCTTTAAAAATTCCTATCAATCTTTTACAGAAAGATGGTAAAACTGCCGCACAAGCTGCTAATATTTTAGATGGCGATTTTGTAATTGGTGTTTACGCAAGTGCCAGCAGGCAACAGATTAAAACAATAGGTTCTGGTGGTACAGTTGGCTACAGCGGCCCATGGGTACAGGTTTCACGCCTGGGTATGCCACTTACCAACGAAGCAATTATCCCTGTTGGGATGAAGGATAAATGGAATGCAACCACCCCGGCAAATGATCTGCAGTTTGCAGCTTATTTCTCAAATCCAGAACTGGCTTTGTATATGGATGACTCACAGTTTGGCGGAGCCGTTCCATCTTTAAATGCATTAAGAATACAAAATCACTCATTGGGTGCTTATGATTTCAGAAACGGAAGACCAGGTTTATACTCATTAAAAGGTTCTGCTGCTGTAAAAGGCACAGCTTTGGATGATGCTATTTTTGGAACCATCTTATTACCTGATAATAAAAGCCCAAGAGCGGTTGACATTTTACCGATATTTTATACAGGTGTTCCAAACCTGGCTCCATATCAATTGGCAACAGGTAAAAACGGTAACCCATTAGCACCAGGTAAACCATTTATCAATAATTTTTTACCAACACTTGGAGATATGTTGCGCCTGAATATGGCCGTACCTCCTACTCCACGTAACGACCCTAAATTCAGTAGCCTGGGTATTGTAAATGCAGCAGTATTAGGCCTTACAGACCCTGCTTATAATGGAAGCACTGCAATTCAGGCTATACCAAACATGGATGGTTTTCCTAACGGAAGAAGACTGGAAGATGATGTAACAACCATAGAACTGCAAGCTGTTGGTGGTGTTGCTTTAGCAGCAATTGGTTTGTGGTACGATGATTATAAAAACGATGGCATGCCGGTTACAACAAACCTGGTTAATGTACTTAGTTTTTCGGCCGGACCAACTAAAAACGACACTACTTTTAAAGCCGGTTTCCCTTATGTACAGGCTCCATGGAGAGGTTATGATTACACCATTAAACCAAGATTCTAACCTTAAAAATTAACCACTATAAATATAAATTGTATGAAACAATATTTTAAAATACTTACTGCCCTGCTGATTTGCACTACAGCATTTACCATAAATGCTGCTGCATCCAGCCACAGGGAAGCGCCATTGATCAGCAATGATCCGTTGGCAGATAATACAGATGTTTACGCTTTTCGCAGCCCTGCTGATACAAGCAAAATCATCCTTATTGCCAATTATATTCCTTTTGAGCATCCCGCTGGGGGCCCCAACTGGTACACGTTTGGCGAAAACATCCGTTACGAAATTCACATTGATAACAACACCGCCACAACAGGCGACGACATTATTTATCGTTTTACTTTTAAGCAGGAAAACGAAGATGGAACTACCTTCTTCAACATCCGTTTGGGTAAGCAAAATATAAAAACTACGTACATCTGCGAAAGAAGCATTAATGGTGGAAGCAGTTTTACACCCATTGTAAACGGTGGTATAGTACCTCCGCCAAACATTGGCCCACGTTCAATTGAAACTCCTGTAGGCCTTGGTGCAACCGATTATAATGCTTTAATGACGGCAGCTATTGTAACCGCCAGCACAGGAGAAAAAGTTTTCTGTGGCCCTATTGATGATCCTTTCTTTGTGGATTTGGGTGGTGCATTTGATGCCGGTGGTTTTAGAACAGCAGGAGCAAGAGACGGATTGGCTAAATATAATTGCCATACAATTGCTATTGAAGTTCCCATTTCTACCTTACAAAAAACAGGCAGAACAACAGCTACTGCAACCAGTATTTTAGATGCTGATTTTGTAATTGGTGTTTATGCAAATGCAAGCAGGCCAGCTATTACAACTTTAAGCACCGATGGAACCAAACCGGTTACTTCTGGCGCATGGATACAGGTTTCAAGATTGGGAATGCCTTTAACCAACGAAGTTGTAATTGCCATTGGCGATAAAGATAAATGGAATGCAACTTCTCCATCTGGTGATGGACAATTTGTTCCTTACTTTAAAAATCCTGAACTGGCTTTGTATATGGATGACTCTCAGTTTGGCGGCGCTGTACCAGGCCTTGCTAAATTAAGAATACAAAAAGCTTCTTTAGGTTCTTTTGATTTCAGAAATGGTAAACCAGGTTTGTATCCTTTAAAAGGTTCTCCTGCAGTTGCAGGTACAGCTTTGGATGATGCAATTTTTGGTACTATTTTATTACCCGATAATCAAAGCCCGAGAGCAGTTGATATCTTACCAATATTTTACACAGGTGTTCCAAACCTGCGCCCTTACCAGCTTGCAACAGGCAAAGGTGGTAATCCGCTGGCAGCAGGTAAGCCATTCATCAATAATTTTTTACCAACATTGGGAGATTATTTAAGATTGAACATGGCAGTACCTGTTACACCACGTAACAGTCCCGATTTTAGTCCGCTGGGTATTGTACAGGCTGCAGTTTTAGGCTTAACTGATCCAAGGTTTAATGCAAGCACTGCCATACAAAATATTCCAAACATGGATGGTTTCCCTAATGGAAGAAGACTTGAAGATGATGTTACAACTATCGAGTTACAGGCAGTTGGTGGTGTTGCTTTAGCAGCCATTGGTTTGTGGTACGATGATTATAATGGAACAGGAAGCCCGGTAACACCACAATTGGTAAACACATTAACTTTTAAAGAAGGTGTTGGTAAAAACGATACTACTTTTAAAGCAGCTTTTCCTTTTGTGCAAACACCATGGAGAGGTTTTACAGGTCCGGGTTATACAGGTCCAAAAAGCAGTGTATATGGTGGCAACTTAGGTTTATCGCCCGATCCAATTGCGATGGTGGCTTTTCCTAGTCCATTTAAATCATCTACAACCTTCCATTACAGGCTTAGCCAGGATGCAACAGATATCATGATTGTGATTACGGATGCCTTGGGAAGAAAGATTGCTACTATAAAAGAATCAGCCAGAACAAAAGGTGAATATTATGTACCGTTCAGCAAGTCGAACCTTGCCCCCGGTGCATATTACGCCAGGTTATATGTTGATGGTATGAAATCAACAACAATCGGTATTATAAAAACAAATTAAGTTTCAGCCACGGATTATTCAGATTTGCCCGGATAATATAATCGGGAAAATCAGTAAAATCCGTGGCGAACTAAGCCTGCGGTTTTCACCTGTTACAGGTAATACGTGAAATCCGTGGCTAGAAACCTGCGATGCAGTTTCAAACATAATGTTAAAAAGGAGAACCGTGGTTCTCCTTTTTTCGTATCTGATTAAAAAAAACACACAAAATGAAAAAGACTTTAACCCTCGTTACATTTTTTGTTGCTTTTTTAATTTTTGCTTCTTTAACAACTTTAAACAGCTGCAACAGCAGCGAAGCAAAGCTAAAAGCATACGTAGATGATCAAAATCCATTGCAGATTCCGGATCTGTTAGAAAGAAAAGGCGAACTTGCCACAGCCGCCGAATGGAAAAAAACCAAAGAAAAAACAGAAGAATTAAAAGCAAAACTTGCAGTAAATGCAGATGATGTAAAAACCAGACTTCAACTGGCAACCATTTTTATTACCGAGCAGCGCATTACCGGCGAGCATCACTACTACTACACTGCCATTGAAAAAATACTAAATGGTGTGTTAAGTATTGATCCCAAAAATTTTGAAGCTAATGTTTATAAAGCTTCGTTGCGGATGAGTCAGCACCAGTTTGCTGATGCTCTAAAAATTGCTGAAGAAGCTAAAGCCATCAATCCTAACAATGCCTATGTTTATGGTATTTTGGTAGATGCAAATGTTGAGCTAGGCAATTATGAAGCTGCCATTGCCGCTTCAGATAAAATGCAGGCTTTAAAACCATCTCTGGAAGCATATTCAAGAGCGAGTTATTTACGTGAAATTTATGGTGATTATCCTGGTGCTATTGCAGCCATGAAATTAGCTGTTAGCGCAGGTTTACCCGGCAGTGAGCCACAATGCTGGAGCCGCAATGTACTGGCAGACTTATATTTTAACACCGGCAAATTAAAAGAAGCGAAAAGTACTTACGAAGAAAATTTGTACCTGCGCCCGAGCTATGCACCAAGTATGGCTGGCCTTGCAAAGGTTGAGGCAAAGATGAAAAATTACAACAGGGCCATCGCTTTGTTGGATTCTGCAAACGCAATCATGCCACAATCATCTTTTATAGAACAGACAGCAGATGTATATGCAGAAATGGGAGATAGCAAAAAAGCATCTGAGAAATATACCGAAGTTCAAAAACAATTGATTAATGATGCAAGCACTCCAGGCCACTCCGTTTCATTGGAGTTAAGCAGAAGCTTTATAAAAACAAACCAGTGGGACAGCGCAAAAAAATATGCACTGATGGAATATGCAATCCGCCCAAAAAATATTGACGTAAACAACGATCTGGCCTGGATTGCATACAGCCAGCAGGATTACGCCAAAGCAAAAGAATATATTAAAGCAGCAGAAATTACCGGCAGTAAAAATCCGGAACTGCTGAAAAGAGTTGCAATAATCAATTCAAAATAAAAAGCCGGGGTGTTGGCTTTTAAGATATATGTAATCCTCATTCCACAATAAAGCAAAATTACAGAACCGGGCCTTGCCCGGTTTTGTGATTTACATAACATGGGTTTAAAAAAATTATACTCTCGTACAAAAAAATTGGTATAAATTTCTATTGTGCAGCTAACAAATCTTTATACCTCTTCACACAAAAAAATATTATAAATTTACAACGGTATATTGCAGGCAGATAGAAAATTGTTTTACATAAAGTTGAGATATAATATACCAAATACCAATCATCAAATAATATGCTTAAAATAGGAATTACAGGAGGCATCGGAAGCGGTAAAAGCACTGTGGCCAAAGCATTTGAGGTGCTGGGCATACCGGTATATTATGCCGATGATGCTGCAAAAAAATTGATGAATGAAGCTGAAGAACTGAAAGAAAAAATTCACCTTCAGTTTGGCAATGAAGTTTATAAAAACGGCCAATTGGATAAAAAGTATCTTGCCAATATTGTATTCAAATCTCCCGAAAAATTAGCTTTGCTTAATTCCTTGGTTCACCCTGCAACATTACAGGATGCAGAAAGATGGATGCAGAAACAATCAACAGCTTACGCCATTAAAGAAGCCGCTTTAATTTTTGAAAGTGGTGCACATGAGCACTTGGATTTTGTAATAGGCGTAACCGCTCCCGCCCCCCTACGCATGCAACGCACTATGCAGCGTGATGGCATTACCCGTGAGGAAGTGATGGCAAGGATGGATAAACAAATGGAAGATACCATCAAGATGAAACTCTGCGATTTTGTAATTAAAAATGATGAGCAGGAAATGTTGCTGCCGCAGGTAATAGAACTGCATGAAAAATTATTATTACTCGCCGAAAATAAATAAGATGGAAAAAGTAAATCTTGCAGATAAACTTGCTTTATTTAATGATTATTACAACCCCAGAATTGTTGGTGAGCTCAATAACCAGCAGGTAAAGTTGGTAAAGCTTAAAGGCGAATTTTTATGGCATAGCCACGAGCATGAGGATGAATTATTCCTGGTGATAAAAGGGAAATTAAAAATGGAATACCGCGACAGAACTGTAGAAATTAACGAAGGGGAATTTATTATTGTACCAAGAACCGTTGAACACAAACCCGTTGCCGAGGAAGAAGTACACATACTTTTATTTGAGCCTGCAACAACTGTTAACACGGGTAATGTAAAAAATGAAATGACGAGGAAGAACCTGGAGAAATTATAAATACTTTTTGCCTTCGGCAAAAAATAGGTTGTCACGGCGCAGAAGCACCGAAAAAATACAAAGCAGGAAAGAGTTTGTAACTTTAGTGCATGAAAATTTTTTCCGCAGCACAAATAAAACAATGGGATGCTTTCACCCTAAAAACTGAACCCATTTCTTCTGTTGATTTAATGGAACGTGCTGCCAAAGCCTGTTACAATTGGATGATCGGCAAAAATTTTGGTACGCTGCATTTTCGTGTTTTTTGCGGCAAAGGCAATAATGGCGGCGATGGTTTGGCAATTGCAAGGTTTCTTATTGCACACAAATGCCTGGTAACGGTTTACATACTGGAGTTTGGAAATATTGGCAGCAATGATTTTCAAACAAACCTCGAACGGCTGCATCCGTTAACTACTGATATTCATTTTATAAAATCAGGTGATTTTTTTCCGGTAATTAATGCTACTGATATTATTATTGATGCTTTGTTCGGAACCGGTTTAAACAAACCGTTGGATGGTGTTAGTGCATTACTGGTTAATCATATAAATAGTGCAGCAGCCATAAAAATTTCCATTGACCTTCCCTCAGGTTTATTTGCAGATCCTCAGGATACTGTGCATAAAAGTTCAAAAGGCAACACTGTTGTAAAAGCAGATCAAACGCTCTCTTTCCAAAATTACAAACTGGCTTTTTTATTGCCTGAAAATGAAGTGTATTGCGGTGAAGTTCATCTGCTGCACATCGGCCTCCATCCTTCTTTTGAAGAAAATGAACCGGCCGCTTTTGAATTGATTGATGAAGCAATGATGAAAAGCATTTACAAACCCAGGCAAAAATTTGCACACAAAGGCACGTATGGCCATGCTGCATTGCTTTGCGGCTCAAAAGGTATGATGGGTGCTGCGGTATTATCGTCGCTTGGCTGTTTAAGAAGCGGTGTTGGTAAACTAACAACCTATATCCCCGGATGCGGCTACAATATTTTACAAACCGCTTTGCCGGAAGCTATGGCTATTGTAAGTGGCGAAGATCATTTATCATCGGTAGATGAAATTGAACAATTTTCAGCAATTGGCATTGGTCCTGGCATTGGCAACTACGCTTCTCACAAAAAATTATTAACTGATGTTTTTACGGCCGTAAAAAAACCCTTGGTAATTGATGCCGATGCATTAAACATCATAGCAGCAAATAAAGAGCTCATCCATTTCATTCCTCCACAATCTATCCTTACACCGCATCCCAAAGAATTTGAAAGGCTGTTTGGCAAAACAGAAAACAGTTTTGAGAGATTGCAACTTGCGCAAGCAAAATCAAAACAACATAACATTTACATTATTTTAAAAGGTCATTTTAGTTTTATTAGTACACCCGATGGTGCCGGTTATTTTAACAGCACCGGCAATGCAGGCATGGCAACGGCCGGCAGTGGCGATGTACTTACAGGAATTATAACAAGCTTGCTGGCACAGGGTTACAGTCAGCTGCAAGCTGCTATATTTGGAGTTTACCTGCATGGCTTGGCCGGAGATTTTGCTGCTACCAAATTTTCGCAGGAGGCCATGATTGGCGGTGATATAGCAGATTGCCTGGGCGATGCTTTCATTAAAATCAAGAAGTCATTTATATAATGTAAACAGGGCTCTGCATTCAAATAGTAATTAAACCATCAATTCTGGCGGTTTTTGCAGCTTTTCCCCTATTTTTGCCGTCCAAAATTCAGAACAAATATTACTTATGAACAATTTGATTTATGTTATTCCAGCCATGGGCGTTGTAGGCCTGCTTTACACTTTTATAAAATTTGCGTGGGTGTCTAAACAAGATGCCGGTAACGAACGCATGAAAGAGATCAGCACCTATATTGCTGAAGGTGCTATGGCGTTTTTAAAAGCAGAGTATAAAATACTTGCTTATTTTGTTGTAATTGGTGCCTTATTATTAGGCGTTATGGGTTACAGCAATCCAAACAGCCACTGGAGTATTGCAGTTGCTTTTATTGTAGGTGCTTTCTTTAGTGCCTTAGCCGGTTTCATCGGCATGAAAGTGGCTACCAAAGCCAATGTACGTACTGCACAGGCTGCACGTACCAGTTTATCCAAAGCCCTTAAAGTTTCGTTTACCGGTGGTAGCGTAATGGGCTTAGGTGTTGCCGGTTTAGCGGTATTGGGCCTGGGAGGTTTATTTATTATTTTAAAAATGATTTTTGCTCCCGAATCTGCTGTTGACAGTGTTGAAATGGAGCGTACCATAGAAATTTTAACAGGCTTCAGTCTGGGTGCGGAGTCTATCGCTTTATTTGCCCGTGTGGGTGGCGGTATTTATACCAAAGCTGCCGATGTAGGTGCTGATCTGGTAGGTAAAGTAGAAGCCGGTATTCCCGAAGATGATCCACGTAACCCTGCAACCATTGCCGATAACGTAGGTGATAACGTGGGTGACGTTGCTGGTATGGGTGCCGATCTTTTTGGTAGTTACGTAGCAACAGTTTTGGCTACTATGGTTTTGGGTAGAGAAACAAATGCCATGACCGATCATTTCGGCGGTATGTCTCCTATCCTTTTACCAATGCTGATTGCAGCGATGGGAATCTTATTCTCTATCATCGGTACTTTCTTTGTACGTATCAGTGAGACTGCTGGTTTAAGTACACAAAAAGTACAGAACGCTTTAAATATGGGTAACTGGGGTTCTATTGTTTTAACAGCAATTTTCTCTTACTTTCTGGTAAATTATTTAATGCCTGATACCATGACTTTGCGTGGACATGAGTTTACTAAGAACGGCATTTTTGGTGCTATTATGGTGGGATTGGTTGTTGGTACGATGATGAGCATCATTACGGAGTATTACACAGCCATGGGCAAACGTCCGGTTAATACAATCATTCGCCAATCTGGTACAGGCCACGCAACTAATATCATTGGTGGTTTGGCAATGGGTATGGAAAGTACCTTCTTACCAATTCTTGTTTTGGCTTCTGGTATTTATATGAGTTTCTGGTGTGCAGGTTTATACGGTGTAGCTATTGCTGCTGCCGGTATGATGGCAACCACAGCCATGCAGCTTGCCATTGACGCATTTGGCCCAATCGACGATAATGCAGGTGGTATTTCAGAGATGAGTGAATTGCCAAAAGAAGTACGTGAAAAAACAGATATTTTAGATGCAGTGGGTAATACAACAGCCGCAACTGGTAAGGGTTTTGCTATTGCTTCTGCTGCATTAACAGCCTTGGCTTTGTTTGCAGCTTTTGTTGGTATCAGTGGTATTGAAGGTATTGATATTTACAAAGCACCGGTACTTGCCGGTTTGTTTGTAGGAGGTATGATTCCTTTTATTTTCTCTTCATTAGCTATTCGTGCAGTGGGAGAAGCCGCTATGGCAATGGTTGAAGAAGTTCGTCGCCAGTTCCGTACCATTCCCGGTATTATGGAAGGTACAGGCAAACCTGAGTATGATAAATGTGTAGCTATATCAACCGAAGCATCACTTAAAAAAATGATGTTGCCAGGTGCAATTGCTTTATTATCCCCATTAATTATTGGTTTTTCTTTTGGTCCCGAAGTATTGGGTGGCTTTTTAGCAGGTGCAACGGTAAGTGGCGTATTGATGGGTATGTTTATGAACAATGCCGGCGGAGCATGGGATAACGCTAAAAAATCTTTTGAAACCGGTGTTGAGATAAACGGAGAAATGTTTTACAAAAAATCAGAACCACACAAAGCTTCTGTAACAGGTGATACGGTAGGTGATCCATTTAAAGATACCTCTGGTCCTTCAATGAATATCCTTATTAAACTGATGAGTATCGTTTCATTGGTTATTGCCCCTACCCTTGCATCTATGTATGGCCATGCTGCACCTAAACATACAATGGCTGAAAATGTAACTAAAGAAATTTCAGTAATTAAAACTGACAGCACGAATAGAATGACTGTTACCGCTAATCCGGATGCATTGAAAGTGCCTACCGATAAGCTTATTGAAGCTTTGGCTGCTGACAAGCTAATTGAAAAAGATAATTTTTCTCTTGCTTTATCAAACGGAAATTTAACGCTGAATAATAAAGAACAAACTGCAGAAGTAACCGCTAAATACAAATCACTGATTGATGCTTTGGATGGAGCAGATCTGAATATAAATAATACGAAAAAGTAAATTTTTTATTTGTAGAAAAGTAAACGTTTTACTGTTTTTTAAAATGAAAATGCCGTTTCAATAAAATTATTGAAACGGCATTTTCATTTCCATTCAATCCTATTCCGGAATTATTTTTTAGCACTTGTCAGTGCAATATTAATTCCTTCTGAGGCAGCAAAAACATACAGTATACCCTGCTCTGTCTGGGTTATGTTGATAGTCAGATAACCAACCATCCAGTAAATACTTTCGGAAGTTGTTACCTGATGGGTACCCGAAGAAAATCCGGCCTGGCCTCCCTGAGAGATAATTTCCTGTGCAACCTGGTTTGCCAATGTGTTAGGCAAATTAGTAAGTGATATGCCCCAGTTGTTAAAATCATCTGTAATTTGGGTTACGGCACATGCAGGCGGAACGCCTGGCTGAACCGAACTTAATGGCCCCATATAACCTCCATCTGTATTGCCTGCCTGTAACGGGTTAGACGGAAAAGTTGCATTGAACTTTGTAGTTAACAGGGTAAGCATTTGTGCTAGCGCCTTTTGTGTTAACACAGGAACCGGATCTCCAACTGGCACAGGTTGTAATCCTAATTGTGCTAATTGAGCATTTATTGTGTTGTTATAAATGGTAATGTTAACAGTATTATTTACTGTAGGACTGAGATTGTGACTCATGATTTAAAGTTTTATTTTTTTTGCCTACTCTATTCAGTTTTCGGCTTCCCTGTTATTGTCGTTTTTTAAAGCTTTATTTTTTTTCGACAATACAAAATAACAATACCCCAACGCCTGTTTAAAGCGTTGAAGAATGTGTTTTTTAAAACAGGCAAAACAACTTGTTGTAATTAGTAAAAATACGTGCAAGGCTTACTCACAAAGGGTTGTGATAAATGAAACCGATGGGTAAGGTATGAGACTTATAATAAAAACAACTTTGCAGGGAGCAAATAAAAACAGCATACAAGGCAGCATGCTTATTTGTAAACATAAAAAAGCAAGCTTAAAATATCAATTCAAAAATGCGATGCTTTACAGCAAATAAAACAAGACCGGCTGTATTGTGGCAACCGGTTTTTGCCAGTAAATTATTTCGGTGGCCATCTACCGTACGTACGCTGATGAAAAGTTTTTCGGCAATTTCTGCATTGCTGTGCTCCATGCAGATAAACTGCAGCACTTCACTTTCCCTGGGCGATAATTCAATAGGAATAGATTGAATATTGGTTATGCCTTTGGCGTTGGCAGCAGGCGATTGAATGGCTTTCAACACCCCCGGTGTAATATAAAACCCATTGGTATAAACACTGCGTAAGGCATTTAGTAACTCATCTTTATTGCAGTTCTTGAGCAGGTATCCACTGGCACCGGCATGTATCATCCTGGCCATCAGGCGTTCGCCTGCATGTACCGAAAGTACGATCACTTTTATCGATGGAAATGTTTTACGCAGTTCATCATTCAGTTGCATGCCATCCATACCGGGCATCTCCATATCCATTAATAAAATATCTGGCAGATCGTTCATGCTTTTTAATTTGGCAAGAAAATCAAGTCCGTTATCTGCTTCCATCGTTAGTGAAAAACCTGGTTCATTTTTTATTAAAGAAGCAATACCTTCTCTAAAAAGTATCTGGTCATCTACCAACGCTACATTTATAATCTGCTGCATGAAATTTATTTTAATGGAACTGAAATAATAACGCCATAGCCGCCGTTTTCGGGGTTTTTAATCTGCCAGTCGGCACCAATAACACCCAGGCGGCTTTCAATATTCTGCATCCCCATACCGGTTGATATTGCATCTGTTTTTTGAAGAATTCCAACACCATCATCCTGGTAATCAATTTCCATTTTATCTGCTGCCACATCTACCGCCAGTTTTATATTTTTTGCCGCTGCATGTTTCAACGTATTATTTATCAGTTCAGACAACACCCTGTAAATGGCCATGGGAGCCTGTTCGTTGGCAAATACCGGTAATCTATCTTCATCAAAATTTACCAGCATATTAATTTTGCCGGAGCGATTTACATTATCCGACAGTTCATACACTGCATCGTAAAAGCCAAAATTACCCGAAATACGGGGCGATAAACTATGAGAGATGTTACGCATGTTGGTAATGATGTTATCAATATCCGATTTAAAATCTGAAGCCTCCTCACCAGCTAGCCCATCATCTCCTGCATGCTTTTCTATTTTTATACGCAGGGTTGATAGGGCAGCTCCCACTTCGTCGTGCAGGTCCATTCCTATGCGTTTGCGTTCAGCTTCCTGCGAGGTTATTACCGACTGTAACAGGTTTTTCTGGTGGCCAATTTCTGCTTCCTGCATTTTTTGAGCCAGCATCATTTTATTGCGTTTTACTTTTTGCGTATAAAAATAAACACTTGCTATTAATAATGCAACCAGGAATAACGATGCAAACACAAAACCATTTCTTTCTGCAATTCGCAGTTTGTTCCGGGTTTCCAGCAGGTCAACTTCCTTTTGTTTTTTTGATACTTCAAAATCTGTACGCAGGTCGGCCATTTGCTGAACAGATTGTATGTTGTTTACACTATCCCGGTAATAAATATACTCTTTATAAAAAGCCAGCGACTTTGCATGATCACCTGCATCTTCGTACAATACCGAAAGCTTGAGACTAGCATCGCTTACTTCATTTTTAAGCCCGTATTTTTTTGCAAGCTCCAGACTTTTAACTGCATAACTCTTTGCCTTTTCGTTAGCTTTCTTCTCGTGATAAATATCCGACATTGAAATAAGGTATTCGCAAATGGCAGAAAATTCATTCAATTGCTCCAACAATCCAATCGCTTTATTCAGGTTCATTTCTCCTAGCACATCCTTGCCCGATTTTAAATATATTTTTCCTAAATTCCCCAGGCAATAAGCTTCTCCCACTCCATCAATTATGCTGTTAAACAAAGCCTGTGCTTCTTTTGTGTAAATAAGTGCCGAATCAAGTTGGTTAATCTGTAAGTAATGATCGCCCAAATTGTATAAAGCATTTGCAACATTTATAGTGTCTTTCTCTTTCCTTAAAATTGCAATAGCTTTTCTATAATAATTAACTGCATTATTGTGGTTATTTGTTGTTGAATATACATCAGCAATAGCAACATATAATATTCCTAGACTATGAGGCATTTTTTTCTCAACTGCAATTTTTGCTGCTTCAAAATAACTTTCTAAAGCATTCCCATTATCTCCTTTAAGTCTTAAAATATTCCCTTTTTCTTGAAATCCGGCAATTAAATATATAATAGAATCTACGTTCTGTGCCTCCTTTATTAGGGCCTCACTATACCCAAGAGCCTTTTCTGCGTTTGATTGGCTTTCAGCAAGTTCTCTTAATATATTCAGTTTCTCTTTGTTTTTGAATTGCCCATTAAGATAAATCGATTCTAAACTATCTAAGTACTTCTGTTGGCTGTAGGCATTTGAACAAAAAAGAAAAAAGAAGTTTAGTACAAAACAAGATTTACGAATAAAAATAATATTATTAAACAAGAGGTTGCGTAAGATTAAATGTGTTGTAATATGCTTTACTCATAGTAAATCAGTGAGGCTGATGCACCCTTATCTTCGGATCAAACGAAAAAGGAATACTCTCTCCTCCTGCATTAATACTGAATTTAATAGTGTATTGCTCTTCATTATCAGTTGAAGCTGCCAGTATAACCTGCCGTATAATTGTTGTACCAAAGGTCCAGGAAGCTTCCAACCCATTTCCTAAAACTGAGCCTCCTGTTCCATCTTTTTGAATAGCTGTAATGTCAATCAGCGATCCGTTATTGGCTTCTGCTGGAATACCTACCCAGGTAATAACATCATTTACCGTTACGTGACTTATATTTTCTTCCGAATTGGCCGGATCTACAACCATATAATTCCCGATATCTTCGCCACCAGCCTGCGAAAGCCAGCAGTTTGTGCCTAAAGAAGGATTTTTGGGATTGCTGAGCACTGCAGCAGTATCCACTGTTAATTTGATTGTTACATTTGCCATAATTGATTGATTGTTTGGTTTAGGTTAAAGTTTTATCAGGTTCTAATTTAATTCAATTAAAATCTGTATCCTAATTATTTCTAATTTATTTGTTGTGTAAATTATTTGTTTACGCCGTCAATCCCTGCTGTATTCAATGCTAACCAGCAGCATATTTTTTCTGTAGCAATTGTAACAGTTTAATTTTCAGTTACTCAAAATAACAGGTTAATCAGCCCATTTTCACCTGCATTAACGCCTGATTTAATAAACAGGTAAAAAAGCCTGTTGTGGTAAGTAACACCCTAAGGATTGCTAACCTTTAAAAAAGCTAAACATCTGGGGGTAATTTTTTGAAAGACGTGACTCAATCATATTTGTTAACAATTTCAAAAAATAAGTAACCGTATTTTGCATTTACAAATAATTTCGTACTTTGCTTTACGAAAACACTCGTACTATGACTCTGATTAAAAGCAACAAACCCACCGAAAGCGAACTGGAAATACTGCAGGTTTTATGGAATGAGAAAGCGGCTACAGTACGAACTGTACATGAAGAACTGCTTAAAACCAAAGATGCCGGCTACACTACTACTCTTAAACTAATGCAGATTATGTTTGAGAAAGGCCTGGTTACTCGGGATGACAGCAATAAAACGCATATTTATAAACCCGCTGTTACCCGTGAGAATACGCAGCAGCAGTTTTTAAATAAGATGATCAATACGCTATTCGCAGGCTCTTCATCCGACCTGGTGCTGCAGGCATTGGGCGGCCACGATGCCAGCGATGAAGAACTTGAAAAAATTCAGCAGTTAATAAATCAGCTTAAAAAAGATAAATAAACAGCAGTAATAAATAGTTAACGCTTATGATACAGTTTGCCTACAGTTTTTGCATGGCCCTGCTGCACAGTCTTTGGCAGGCTGCTTTGCTAATGCTCTTGTACATGGCTGTTGATAAGTTTACACATAAAAACAATGCCCCGCTTGCAAAGCGCAATTTTTTATATATAGCCATCACCGCACAGCTTGCATTATTTATAAGCACTTTTTTAATTTATTTCTACAGTGCAGCAGTTTACAATGTGTTTGCGATTTCTGTACAAAATTTCACCAATGCTTTTGGCAGCGAGGGTATTAAAATTATTACGCCGTGGGTATTTGGCCTTTACTTTTTAATTATAGCTGGCAAATTGTTTAAAGCAGTTTACAGTTGGCAGCGGTTTAAAATGCAGTTTAAAGCGGGTTTACAAAAACCTGCTGTAGAACTTAAACTGTTTACCGAATTAAAGACTCATCAGTTTGGTATAAAAAGAAAAGTAAAACTCTGGCTTAGTACATCGGTACAAACACCGGTAACATTTGGGTATTTTAAACCCATCATATTGTTGCCGGTTGCTTTAGTAAATAAAATAAGTATCAGGCAGGTTGAAACTCTTATCCTGCATGAGCTAACACATATACGCACCAACGATTACCTGCTCAACTGGTTTTTGATCACAGCCGAAACCGTTTTCTTTTTCAATCCTTTTGTACTAAGTCTGTGTAAAAAAATTAAATTAGAAAGAGAAAAAAATTGTGATGTCAGCGTATTGTCGTTTCAATATTCTCCGGCATTGTATGCTGAAACTTTATTACTTGCCGAACGGATGAAACAACTGACACCGGTTTTTCAGCTGGCTGCAGTTAACCGCAAAAAACAATTGTTACAACGCATACAATTTTTTACCAGCGAAAAAGTTTTAAACCAAACCCTGCGTTTTAATATTGTTGCTCCAGTTGTTGGCCTGCTGTTATTTTTTATGCTTTCAACAGCGGTATTGTTTCAGTCTGAAAATAGTGCAACACA
The DNA here is from genome assembly GCA_031360765.1 of Chitinophagaceae bacterium. GTDB lineage: Bacteria > Bacteroidota > Bacteroidia > Chitinophagales > Chitinophagaceae > Ferruginibacter. The sequence goes on along the minus strand of JANMBZ010000103.1, from coordinate 10,889 downwards.
GTTACAATCTGCTGCCGGCTTGCATTTCATCCCTTCAGACAATTATTTTATTCCAAACACAGAGTTCATCAGCCCGGTTTCTACTAACAATATAATTGCAGAACCTGTTGTTGAAATAAGTAAAGAAGTTGAAGCTGCTCAAGCACCCAAAAAAGTTATAAACACAGAGCCACTTATTTGTAAACCTGCTCCCGAAGCTGATTATGAAATTGAAGCAGCTCCTGAATTAAACTTTGCCAAACCTATTACCACATTAGAAAATGATGTAGCTAAGCAAATAATTATTACAGAAGAAGGATCGGGAACAGCTACGGTTAAAACATACAACTTAACTTTTGCTGATGGCAAATGGATATTAAAACCCGAATGGATTATTACTGCCAGGGAAAAGCAAATTGATTCTCTTTATGCTAAAAGTGATTCTTTACAAAGGAGATTTAAAAAGATTTATCCAGCTCAACAATAGATGTGGATATTAGATTTTATACATTAGATTTCAGATTGTAAATACTTGCTAATTTTATCCTCACTTTTAAACCACCAACCACCAACCACCAACCACCAACCACCAACTTTCAACCTTCCCCCCTACCAAATATTCCTCGGGCAACTGCTTCCATATTTATTGCCAATTAAAAAGCCCAAAACAACTTCATGCGTGCCCCTTGTGTAAGTTTGCAGGCGTGATGAGCTGGCATGTTCGTAAGCATAACTGATGTTGAATGTATTGGAAACATTCACTCCAATCATACCGGAATAACCACCCACAAGATCGGCATAACGATAACTGGCACCGAGCCATAAAAAATCCTGGTACTGCATTTTTACATTAAAATGCAAGGCGCTAAGCTGTGGTTGCCAGTATTGAAACATGGCAGATGGTAAAAGCGTTACATCATCAGAAAGGGCGAACTTGTACCCACCGGTTGCAAAATAATTTGGCGTAAAAGTTTCGCCATAATTTTTATCGGTTACAAATTTGGCTTTGCCAGGTATAATATTTAATACCGACACACCCAAAAAATACCGTGCAGAATATAACCAAAGGCCAACACCAATCTCCGGTTTTATCTTATTAATAGATCCGTTATTGTATCCTATGGCCGGATCGTTTGGATCCAGGTTTCCCCATTCAATTTTAGAACGGTCTAAGCTTACACTGCTTACCCCTGCTGTTAAACCCGCTGCCAGGCTGGTTTTTACCGAAAGCGGCTTGTGGTAGGCATAAGAAACTGCGGCCGACCACCTGCTTATATAACCTGCTTTATCGTTAATTACCTGCACCCCTAAACCGTGATGAGCCGGCGACACAGCATAATCATCCCATGCTTTGGGGCCTCCGGGATTTGTACCCGGCACCTGAAAAGAAGTAGCATTGGTACGCAGATCTTTTTTACCTAAAGGCTTATGAAGTGTAAAATAAGTTGTTACCGGTGCACCCGCAATACCCGCCCATTGGTTACGATAACTCAGTTTTACATCTGTATAATTCTCAATACCCGTAATGGCAGGATTAAGAATGTAATTATTTAAAATATACTGGGTATAATATGGTTTTGCCTGGCTAAATGTTATGTGCGTAACAAAACAGAGAATAGCAGTTGTTAAAACAATTTTCTTCATGCTTTCAATTTTTCACCTGGGTATGCAATTCCCGATTAATAAAGTTCAATCTTTTTAATTGAATTAAATGTTAATGACGCTTGTAAAAATTTACAGCGATCTGCCTTGCAGGCAGACCGCTGTAAACAGTTTATTTTATAATGGTAACGTAACCAGTAACCGCATCACGGCCATTGCCTGGTTCAATAATATAATAGTAAGTATCAAATGGCAAAGGTTTACCTTTTAAAGTACCATCCCATGGAGTGGTATAGCCTTTTGATTCAAAAACCAGTTTACCTGCCCTGGTAAATATCTGCACCCTGTTGTTGGGATAAGTATTCAGATAATCAATTCTCCAGGTATCATTAATACCATCACCATTGGGCGTAAAGGTATTAGGTATGGCTGGAAATTTAAGCAATTTCACAAATACATCATCGCTTAACTGGCAACCACCTTTTCCGGTTACTGTTAACCTGTAAGTCATGTCTGTCCTCGGGCTTACCGCTCTTGGTCGTAATATCTTACTGTCGGTTAAAAAATCACCCGGTGTCCAGGAGTAAACCGGCTCCCTGGCAAAAGCCGAAGCTTCCAACTCAACAGAACCTCCTTCCAGTACAAATTTATCTGGCCCGGCATTTACTTTCGGATAAGGATAAACAGAGAATGGTTTACTGATAGTATCACTGTTACAGCCAAGGGTATTTATACTGTAGAAAGTAATGGTATAGCTAATGGTATCAGCATAAGTATATGTAACCGGATTGGTAACTCTTTTTCCACCATCACCCATATCCCAATTCCATTTATCTGGTAAACCATCTTTATTATCAGTAGCATCCGTTATAGTAACATTATCTCCTATACAAACGCTTGGTTTACTGAAAACAAAATCTGCTTTTGGTTGCGGGTGAATAATATTTAATGATTTGGACTTCTCACTTTCGCAACCAATTACACCATTGTTTAAAAGTACAGTGCTTTGGGCTTTTAGTTTTACATTAAACGGCCCTGTTGATGAGTAAAAATGGGTTGGAGTTGCAGCAGTACTAAATCCTCCATCTCCAAATTCCCAGGCATAAGTATGATTACTAAGTGGCGTCGGAGTGGTATTATTGATGAATCCTACAGTGGCATTGGGTATGCAATAGCTTGTTTTATCAAATGCAAAATCAGGTACCGGGTAATCATTAACAAGTATCTCCCCAATGGTGTTTGCTTTAACACAGGTATTACCGGTTGTTTGTATGGCAAAGTTAAACATTGGCCCGCCCACACTTGTAGTTGGCGTACCACTGATGGTTAATATATTACCCACCACTGTAAAGTTTACACCCGGCGGCAGGTTGGCAATAGTTACACCGGTTGCGCCACCGCTCAAATTGTATATTATCGGATCAATAGGCGTATTTACACAAACAGATTGGGCAGTATCTCCTGAGGTGAATGTAATGGCATGGTCAGGATTAACGGCAATTGAACCGGCTGCGTTGGCAACTATACAACTGTTTCCGGTTGTTAAAACATTGAAATTAAATGGTGATGAAACCGTGGTTGTTGGCGCACCACTTATGGTTAATGAATTTCCAACAACCGTTGCTGTAATGCCGGCTGGCAAACCGGTTACTGTTGCCCCGGTAGCCCCGCCACCTAATGTGTACACAATAGGTGTTATGGCAATATTGATACAAACCGTCTGATTATTATTGGTACCATTTAATGAAATGGTATGATCGGCCTGTACAATAATAGAACCTGAAGCCGTTGCAATTATACAGGAATTACCGCTTGTTGTAATATTAAAATTATAAGGAGAACCAGCAGTACTTGCTGGTGTACCGTTTATGGTTAATAAGTTTCCGGTAACAGAAGCAGTAACCCCCGGAGGCAAACCGGTTACTGTTGCCCCTGTTGCGCCACCACTTAGTGTGTAAACAATGGGAGCTATGGCCGTGTTGATACAAACCGTTTGATTATCGTTACTGCTGTTTAATGAAATGGCATGATCGGGTTTTACAGTAATTGTACCCGAAGCAGTGGCAACAACACAGGTATTGCCGGTTGTTAAAATATTAAAATTATAAGGAGAAAGAACAGTAGCTGTTGGTGTTCCGCTTATCGTTAATAAATTACCTGTAACCGATGCTGTAACACCTGGAGGCAAACCGGTTACCGTAGCTCCGGTAGCACCACCACCTATGGTGTACAAAATTGGTGTAATTGGCGTATTGATACAAACAGACTGGTTTGGATTGCCACCTGCATTTAATGAAATACTATGATTTGGATCAATTGTAATTGAAGCCACGGTATCTGTACTCAAACAACCTGCAGCCGATACATTGTGCATGGTAACATTATATGTACCTGGTAGTGCAAAAGTATGTGTAAAGGTAGAGCCCGGAGGATGATTTTCTATCGGTGTAGCATCACCAAAATTCCAAACGGTATTTGCCAATGTAACGGATGCCGGCGCTGTTGAAAGATCAGTAAAAGAAACCGGTGTTTGCTCACAGGCAGGTAATACAAAGCTGAATGCAGCATGTGCTGTATCTAATACAGTAATCGTATTGCTCATCGTATCTACACAACCAGCAGCGGTTGAGGTAAAGGTGTACAATATAGTATGCGTACCAATACCTGCAGTTTGTGGATTGAATATACCCGTTGGCGAAACACCCGGACCGCTGTATGTACCGCTACCAGGCACACCGCCAATTTCGCTTGCCTGTGTTATCTGGAATGGAGGCACCAGCAAACAGCTATTGGGCATATTATTAAATTGAACCAATGGCGCTGCATTTACCGAAATGTTAGCCAGTTTATCATTTACACAAATACCACCCGAATATGCCCTGTACCTTATCTGGAATACCTTAGTTAATGGTGCCTGAAAGTTGGGATACAAATGCCTGTATACTTTTCCTGTAAATGGTGTGTTGTCTAATTGAAAAACACCGGGGAAATTCACATTATCCCAATAAATTTCAATTTTGGTAATATTGCCGGGAAAAACTGTGGAGGCTTCCACAATAGCTACCGAATCGTTGGCACAGAGTGTGGCTGGGTTGTTTACATTAAAATTAGCTATAGGAAAACTTCCATTAACCTGTAAAACCTGCGTTATGGTATCCCTGCAACCTTTGGCAAAATTCCATACTATTAAACGTACATTATAGGTACCTACTGCTGAATAACTATGCGTAGGATTCTGTAAAGTAGATACATTTAAAGGCCCTGAACCCGGATCTCCAAAGTTCCAATCCCAGCGGTTTATCACTGCATTTGTAAGTTTACTGGTATCGGTAAATTGAGCATAGGTATCGCTCAAACAAACTTCAGGAATGATGAAGCCGGCTTGAGGACGGTTATCTATATTGACTACTGTTAAAGCAATGGGGTTACTGATACAACCTTTGTTATTTCTTACAGTAAGTGTAACATTATACGGACCCGCAGCAGCATACACATGTGTTGGATTTTGAATAAACTCAAGAGGAGACCCATCATTAAAATCCCAGATCCATTGGTCTAATAAACCAACATTTGCAACAGATGCGTCTGTAAAGCTGATAACCCTTGTTTCGCAACTGGGTGCTGTATAAGTGAAAGCAGCAGTTGGAAGCTGATTCACCAGGATAGTGCCCGATAAACTATTCTGCACACAGGTTCCTGTTGTAGTTACTGTATAATTAAATAAGCCTGCAACTGTTGGTGTCCCGCTTATGGTAAACACACCTCCTGCATAAACACCAGTAACACCAGCAGGTAAACCGGTTACCCCTGCACCTGTACCACCCCCTGCTATAGCATAGGTAATATTGGTTATGGTTGAGTTTCTGCAAAGTTCCTGCGATGTAGTTGGTGTTGCAGACGTTAAAATAATTGATGCATCGGGATTAACAGTTATAGTTCCACCAACTGTGGGAATAACGCAGGGTCCTGTTGTTGTAACGGTATAATTATAAGTACCTATTGCGGTAGGTGTGCCGGAAATAGTTATTACACCACCGGCAAAAACACCCGTAACTCCGGGAGGTAATCCACTTACAGTTCCACCGGTTCCTGTACCGCCAACGGCGTATGTAATATTGGTTATGGCTACATTAATACAACGGGTCTGATTATCGGTACCAACAGCTGAGGTTAAGGTTAATGTACCATCACCTGTAACTGTAATAGTACCGGTTGCTGTAGGTATAACACAAGGGCCGGTTGTTGTAACTGTATAATTGAACACACCCGCCACTGTTGGTGTACCTGAAATAGTAATAACGCCACCCGCAAAAACACCGGTAACTCCCGCAGGTAACCCACTTACGCTGCCACCTGTTGCACTGCCAGCTAAGGCATAGGTAATATTTGTTAACAAAGGCGTGTTAATGCATAAAGTCTGATTATCACTGCCTGCTACAGAAGTTAAGGTAATGGTCCCGTCATCGGTAACAGTTATAGTACCTGTTGCCTGTGGTGTTATACATGGGCCTGTAGTAGTAACTGTATAATTAAATATGCCAGGTACAGTTGGGGTACCGGTTATTGTAATTACACCCGCAGCATAAGTACCGGTAACACCAGCCGGTAAACCGCTTACACTGCCACCAGTTCCACTTCCGCCAACATCGTACCTGATATTAACTATCGGATTATTAATACAAACAGTTTGGTTATCATTATCACCGGGTCTTAATGTAACGGTGGCATCGGGAGTTATATTGATCGTTATAGATTGGCCGGCTATAACACGGGTGCATGGCGTTCCTGCAGGGCTGGCATTTCTTACCCCAATGAGGTTATAAGTAAACGGACCAGCAACATTGGTAGGTGCATTAATTGTATAAGAACCACCTGTACTTGGTGGAGTTGTTAAAGTACCGCCACCATTAATATTGTAGCTGAAAATGTACTCAGCCGTACCTAATGTACCGGTAAAAGTTACTGGCACAGATGGAACTGAGTTAATACATACCGTTGTACTACCTGCAACAGTAGCATCTGGTAAATCTGGCAAAGTAATATTTTGTACGATTGTATCGCTTAAACAACCGGGTGTGGTAATACTAGCATGACGTATTCTCTTAACACCGGGTGTGGTAAATGTATGAGATACGGTTCTAATAGGTGTAGGCGGATTTGGTGGCGCATTTGAATATACTGTTGTTGCATTAGTAACAGGGTCATAAAACTCCCACCATTGCCTGTAAGTAGTTTTAGGTATTTGGGGAGTGGTTTCTGTTACCACAACAGGCTCAGCATAACAACCCGGTGCCGCGGCATTAAAGCTTGCCGTGGGTGGGTCACTTATAACGATAGCAAAGTCATACAATTTATCGGTGCCACAACCTTCATTTGTACTTGTATATCCTGTAACTAAAAGGGTATCATTACCAGGTGTATTAAAATAATAAGTTGTTGGTAAAGAATACCATGTTACCCTTTTCCCGTTTTTTATTGTTATGGAGTCATAAGTAACTGTGCATGGTGATGGTGTACACGGTGGCCCTGGTGGGTACACCATTATCGGGAAATTATTTGGTACAATCAAAGATGGGTTACTCAAATCCCATCTTAACGAATCGAAGCGGATTGCTACCGGCGGTGTTCCCTGTGTTGAATCTGGAATAAAAAATTTAAACTTAAAAGGAGCATTAGTGCATACAGATGGCGAACTTTCAATACCATAAGTAGTTTCTATCTCCAGTTCCTTCGAAAGATCTTTCACATTGGAACCTGCCGAATAAGCATAAGATTCATTTGCGCCATACCCATATGCTATTGCGTTGAAACCGCTATCTGACGATAAACGATAGGAGCCTGTACTTGGAAAAGGCTCTCCCTTCAAATAAGAGTATCCAGGTAAATTTGCAGAGGTTAGCCATGCTGTGCTTGGATTTGCCCCATTTATTTTGAAATTAATTGTTCCAGCTGTCTTAATCAGTACGTTTACAAATCTTTGTGTGATTGCCTGTTGGGAAGAGGAAAATACAGTAATATCACTGATATTTTGCTCAATCGGATTTAGTATTACCATATCTGGGTCTCCCAGGTTTCCGTTACCAGTAGCACACGCATTACTTTGTAAAAATTGTGCTACACATATTGGTTTATCAGAAGTGATATTTGATGGTGCTGTAAGAGTAGGCGGACTAACAGTATAGTTATTAGGATATAAATCTCCTGCATTTAAAGTAGCAACTAAAGCTCCGTTAATATATACATTGGTATTATTTTCTGAAGCAATAATGCGATAGGGATTACCTAATGAATAGTTCACAAACTGAATAAACCCAAAATTTTTACCCCAGCTACTGATCGGGTACAATTGTTGAAATAAAGGATCAGAAGAATTAACATTAGTACAATTTGTAGCCCCATTTGAAGCACCAAGAGCTATACCGCTAGTGCCTGAAAAAACGGCAATCGGAAGGCAACCGCCTGAACCACCGGCTAATGATTCAATATATGTTCCGGTGATATCAGTACTACTACTTGGAGGTTCATATTGATATAAATCTCCTACATTGGGAAGCGTTATCGTAAAAGCAGTTTGTTTTATCCCATTGAACACCGGTGTTATTTGTACGTTGGTATTACTTTGTGTAGCAATAATCTGGAAATGAGATTTAGAAACATAATTTACACCACCATAGGTTCCTCCCGGACTTGGATTTGCTTGGCTTGCACTTACAGCATAATATTTTTTTCCTAATACACTAACAGGCAATACTAAAGTTGCGGCAGTTCTTGCCCCTGCCCACTCTTCAGCATAAACTACCACCGCTGGCTGCCCCACATCAGTTTTAACACGAATAGATTTGTTAATAACGGTGTTAGATTCTATTGCTTTAATGTAATAATTTCCGGGGGCGCCAGTTGGGTTCACAATAAGTTCCTGGTAATAATTATTACCTGCATTCAAATTAAAGGTAGCAGAATATGCGCCATTAGGCATCGTAACGGTTCCGGTACTCGCCTGATCAGAGGTAATAAAAATACTCAACCTCGGCAGGTTGGCAGCACTATTTGGCACGTGGCTGGCAAAACAGAGCCAAAAATCTTTCCCCTTATTACTAAAATCCTGTCCAAATGCAGTAAATGATGTTACAAAAACTAAAGCGAGAAGTAGTATTTTTCTCATATATTCTGGTATAAAATTAGGTTAGCAATATACACTTTAACCGGTAAACCGGATGCTTGAACGGGGGGTAATGCAGCTTTGAAAGGATAAAAGAAATTAACAGTTTCTTCACATTGAAGTACAAAACCAAATATAAGGCTAAAAAAGAAAATAGCCGCATTTGGATGCGGCTATTTTTTGGTGTCAGGCCACTACGCAGGTTGCAATTGGCTGCTAAGCTTTTTGATATTCGAATGCTGCAATAATTTTAAGCAGGCATGGAGTGGCCAGACACCTTCAAGCAAACTGCCAAAAGTTTTACAAAGGATTTTGCAAAGGATGTGGAGTTCCAAAAAAGATTTTGCTTCCCTCTCATTTCCGGTTAAAATACCAATCCTATATCGTTTTATCGAAACACAGTATTTTTTCCCACTATTTTGACATGTATATGGTGGAGTTATACAAAGTTTTAGAAGATTTGATGGTACTCACAGTATGACTAATTTATGTTAGCTATCACAACGTTATACCTGTAAGGCGTATTGAAGCATTATTACGTTCACTTTACTATTTATATCCTTATTGATTCGGCACCAAATACAAAAAAGCCGCATAGAAATGCAGCTTTTGTTAAGAATCTTTCGATTCTGTAACCCCCAAAGAAAACATCGTAAACCAGCACTTGGTTTAGTTACCCGGGGGCCGGGTACTAAACGCTTTTTGTGTTTTATTAGTGTGCTGGTTGTAAAATCATTTTATAATTATTTTTATTAAAATTGCAAATGGTTATTATCCCTGCCTGCTTAGTTTCTGCTACATTTCAAACTGCTAAGATGCTGATTAACAGGTATTGGTTGCTTTAGCGGTTGCAAATTATAAACAGCAACCATTTTTAAAAAACTCACCCAATATTCCCGGAATGCCTTAAAATAATTATCCATTTGCTTATATTTTTACTAATTAAAAAAACTTAAATTTCAACCGGTTTTAACTGAGGTAATGATAACGGATTTGTAATTAGAAATACCAGGACTGATTTTTTTCTTAAATTATAAAATCTGGTAAGCTTAGCTTATGCTTTTTATGCCAGGGTTAATTTTGGTGTACAAAGTTCTGAGCCCAAAATAACTTCAGTGGGATTCAATACACCAGCAGTAAGTTCTGTTGAACCTGCCGCCGGTATATTGGTTTTGCCCATGCCTGTTGTAGTTTGTTTGGATAACAATATTTGACTGTTTGGATAAACGGTGACTGTGGTATTCATTTGAACGGCCATTACTTTACTGTAATGTACCCGGTTGTCGTTATCAACCTGCTTTAGGCGGTAGTAAACTGTTTTACCCTTTTTAACATCGCCGGCAGCTTCTTTAAACTTATATGATTTACCAGTGCTGGTTCCCGTGGCGGAAAAACCATCTAAAACCATAGCAACTGTTTTAAAATCTTTCATATCTGTTGAACGCTCAACTTCAAAATGGCTGTTATTTTGTTCAGAAGCAGTAACCCAGTTAATTATTACAGCATTATCAGTAGCCGTTGCATTTAAAGAGGCATATTCAATACCTGCATTAAAAGGCGTACTATATTTAGCAGAAGCAATTGCGCTGTTAGCAGTAATTAATAAAGCGAATGTAAAGGAAGAAGTTAAAAATCGGTTGATAGACGATACTAATGTAGAAGTTTTCATTTTCTTGTGGTTTGTAGTTTCTTAAAATACAAATACGGCTTTGGAAAAATTTTACCTAACCATAGATGGTTGGCTTTTTAGAGGAGAATTGGAGATTAAGGTTTTGAAGTTCAGAATAACCGAGGTAACGTTCATTGCTGATTTCATCACAAACATAATACGTTTTTCGTAAACCGCAAATTTATTGTACCGTAATTTTACTGTGAAAGGGGTGTTAATACTTAAAATAGCCTAATTTTTAGAATAACATCAATAAAATCACCATAACATAGAAAACCATCTACAAGAATTAAAAAAAAATTAGAAATTTTTTTTTATACTTTCATCTTCTTCCTAATATCATATAGAAAATGCCAGGTTCATGCTCAACATCCAATATTTCCGCTGTTGCAATTGAAATTATTGAAAAATGATCATGAGTATACCATCCGTTAATTAACCACCCACTTTTTTTAAGTATCTAAAACTTCCTCCCATATA
>JANMBZ010000086.1:0-2403 GCA_031360765.1 Chitinophagaceae bacterium | reverse complement strand
AATTCTTAAATACTTCTCAATATAATCTGACAACTCTTAAACTGATGCACTCTTATTCATTGTTATTAAATTGCAGTGCAAACGTGTCGCAATTTAACCCATTTATTATTAACCAAATGTTATGCTGAAGCCTTATTTAATAGTAAATGATACCAGCGAAAAAGGGAGAGGAGTTTTTACCACTGAACGCATACCGGCAAAAACAATTATTGAAATTGCACCGGTTATAGTGATGCAAAAGCCAGACAGGGAGCATATTGACAAAACCTTACTACACGATTATATTTTTGAGTGGGGAAAAGAAAAAGATAAATGCGCCATGGCACTTGGTTTGATACCCATCTATAACCACAGTTACAAAAGCAATTGCGAATATTATATGGATTTTGATGCCGACCTGATGATGATTAAAACAGTAAGGGTAATTAAAAAAGGCGAGGAACTAACCATTAATTATAACGGTGATTGGGATGATAGCAAGAAAGTTTGGTTTGATGTAAAATAGGGTTTAGGAGTTTAGGGTTTAGCAATAGCGCAACGCCAACTAAACTCCTAAACCCTAAACCTCTAAACTTTTCCTATACTTGTTCTATTAATTGTATTTCAGCAGCAATTCTTACTTCATCGCTAACCACCACGCCACCAGCTTCTGTTACAGCACTCCAGGTAAGACCAAAATCTTTACGGTTAATTTTACCGTTGATGGTGAAACCTGCTTTGGTATTGCCATACGGATCTTTAACCACGCCACCGAACTCAACCGATAATTTTACGTTTTTGGTTACATCACGTATGGTAAGGTCGCCATACATTTCGTAAGAGCCATCGCTATCAACATTCTCAGCTTTTGTTGCTACGAATTTAATCTCCGGGAATTTTTCAGCATCAAAAAAGTCAGCAGCTTTTAAATGTGCATCTCTTTGCTCGTTGTTGGTAGAGATTGAATTTACATCAGCCGTAAAACTTACTTTGGCTTTTGTAAAGTCTTCGCCTTCTGTTTCGGCAGATGCGGTGAAAATGTTAAAGCTACCTGTTACATTGGTAATCATCAGGTGTTTAATTTTGAATTGTACTTCGCTGTGTGTGGGGTCTAATACCCAGGTTTTGGTTGCCATGATTTTTTAAATTTATTGCAAGGTAATAATTAATGTTTAAACATTGAAATTTATTTTTGAAAGAATATTTTAAGATAAACTTGATTAAATTCTGCTTATTAAAAGCTGACAGTATGCAAAAATCCCGCCACCAGGGCGGGATTTTATATAGACACTTAAAACATTTTATTTGTTCACTTCAAACTCCCAGCGAATTATATTTAATGCCGCTCCGGCTTTAAACCACTCTATTTGCTGTTCGTTGTAAGTATGATTTACATTGATCGTATCCGAAGTTCCATCAGCATGATTAAAAACCATTTGCAACTGCTTACCCGGTGTAAAATCAGTTAAGCCAATAATGTCAATGCTATCATCTTCCAGTATTTTATTGTAGTCTTCCTTATCTGCAAAAGTCAATCCCAACATACCTTGTTTTTTTAAATTGGTTTCGTGAATACGGGCAAATGATTTTACCAGCACGGCACGCACACCCAAAAACCTTGGCTCCATAGCCGCATGTTCACGAGAAGAGCCTTCTCCATAATTTTCATCACCAACTACTACAGAACCCACGCCAGCGGCTTTATAAGCCCTTTGTGTGCCAGGCACCGTTCCGTATTCGCCGGTGAGTTGATTTTTAACGTTGTCGGTTTTTTCGTTGAAGAAGTTGAGAGCTCCAATCAGCATATTGTTACTGATATTATCCAGGTGCCCACGAAACTTAAGCCATGGACCCGCCATTGAAATATGATCGGTTGTACATTTTCCTTTTGCTTTAATCAGCAATTTCAATCCTTTTAAATCAGTACCTTCCCAGGCTTTAAAAGGTTCTAATATTTGTAACCTGTCGGATGTGGGCGAAACTAAAACTTCTACTTTACTTCCATCTTCAGCCGGTGCCTGAAAGCCTGCATCTTCTACCGCATAACCTTTAACTGGCATTTCAATACCCAGTGGTTCTTCCAGCTTAAATTTTTCGCCTTTATCATTGGTTAAATAATCGGTAAGCGGATTAAAAGACAGCGAACCCGCAATTGCCAATGCCGTTGTTATTTCTGGCGAAGCCACAAATGCATGCGTGTTTGGATTGCCATCATTTCTTTTAGAAAAATTTCTGTTATATGAAGTAACGATCGAATTTTTTCTTGCAGGATCGGTTGAATGTCTTGCCCACTGGCCAATACATGGGCCGCATGCATTGGCTAAAACAACCCCGCCCATTTTTTCAAATGTATCTAAATAACCATCACGCTCTACTGTGTAGCGAACCTGCTCCGATCCCGGAGTTATTGTAAATTCTGCTTTT